>JAAYDS010000185.1 GCA_012729155.1 Chloroflexota bacterium
AATTGGCCCAGCACTTGCAGGCGCTTGACGACGAGTCGGGCCCGATCGGCAACGTGTTGTTCTACCTGGCCATCCCACCCTTTCTCTATCCGATCGTTGTTGAGCAGCTAGGGGCTGCTGGCCTGAACCATCGCAGTGGAGGCTGGACGCGCATCGTCATCGAAAAACCCTTTGGCCATGACCTGTCGAGCGCTCGTCAGCTCAATCACCAGGTTCACAAGGTTTTCGATGAGCAGCAGGTCTATCGCATCGACCACTATCTCGGCAAAGAGACCGTCCAGAACTTGCTGATGTTCCGCTTTGGCAACAGCATCTTTGAGCCTCTATGGAATCGCAACCTCGTCGACCATGTACAGATCACCATGGCTGAGACGGTCGGTGTAGGGCACCGCGGTGGCTACTTTGACGGCGCTGGCATCTTGCGCGACATGTTTCAAAACCACCTGCTGCAGCTCCTTACCCTCACTGCGCTAGAGCCGCCAGCATCACTCAATGCCAAGAGCCTGCGCGATGCCAAGGTGCAGGTGCTCGAGTCGATCCGCCCGCTCAGCCCAGCCGACGGCATCTGGGGGCAGTATATCGGCTATCGTGCTGAGCCCAAGGTCGCGCCCGACTCTAACACGCCCACTTTTATGGCACTCAAACTAATGATCGACAATTGGCGTTGGCAGGGCGTGCCATTCTACGTTCGCACCGGCAAAGCCCTCTGCGCAAAGTCAACTGAAATCACACTGGTGTTCAAGCGCGTGCCGCACCACCTGTTCCCACAGACCACTGACCTGCGCCCCAACAGCATCTCGCTGTTCATCCAGCCTAACGAGGGTATGCATCTGCTATTCCAGGCCAAGGTGCCCGGCGCTGGGATGCAGGCAGAGCTGGTCAACATGGTCTTTCACCATGACACCCGTTTTGGTGCGGGCGCCCTGCCCGACGCCTACGAGCGCCTGCTGCTCGACGCCATCAACGGCGATGCCTCTCTCTTTGCACGCAGTGATGAGATCGAGCTTGCCTGGGCGCTGTGCGAGCCACTGCTCGGCCCGGTGATGCCTTTGCCATATGCCGTTGGCAGCGAGGGACCGATAGAGGCAGCCTTGTTCATCGCGGACGACGGGCGTTCGTGGCACCCCATGGCCGACGCCCATGAGGGTGAAGGGCTCGACGTGTTCGACTAGGTCTCTCAACGCTAACCCCATGCAGGCGGCAGGCCGACCGGCCGTGCTTTTGACACGCCTCTCTGGCGGGCCTATCATCTCGCCATGATCGGTGATCAGGACAAGCAGGACGCGCCAGCCAAAGGAGGCGGCCTGAGCCGCGCAATAGGCCTCGCGTCAGAGTTGGGTGTCGCAATGGGGCTTTTGTCGGCGGCCATGTTGCTGGGCAGCCTTGCGCTCGGCCGCTGGTTGGATCGTGTAGCCAGTAGCACGCCGGTCTTTACCATTGTGATGTTGGTGGTAGGCGCTCTGGCGGGCCAGGCAACCCTCTATAGAATGGCCACCAACGCCTCTGATCAGCTCGATGGTGGCGCGCGACACGCCGTCAACGGCCAGGCGCTGCGCTGTGCCATTGGCCTTGCCCTGCAGCTGCTGGCTCTCACAGCACTGCCTGCTGTGGCGGGCGCGGGCATCGGCTTGTGGCTCGATCACCTGTTACAGAGTGCCGTTCTATTCACCATTCTGCTAACGCTCGTCGGCTTTGGTCTGGGCATGGTCTTGACAATCAGAGCGGTACAGCGGCATCGCAGTCGGCAGGGGAGCGTCTGAGGCAGTGCGAAAACTCGTCGTCATCGTTGTTGCCGGGCTCCTAGTGCTGGCTAATGTCGTGACGCCCTACAAGGTAGAGCATGTTCACATCGAGATGCAGCCCGAGGTGCTGTGGCACATCGGTGGGCTTGGCATTACCAACACGCTCCTAACTGGTGTCTTGGCAGGCCTGTTGCTGGTGGTGGTCGGCAGCTTGATAACGCGCCGCCTGGTTGACGCTCCAAGCGGGCGTTCGGCGCAGAACATTGTCGAGGCCTTGTTCGAAGTGCTGTATGGCTATGTAAACTCGTTTGCAGGAGAGCGGGCACGCGCCTTCTTCCCACTGATCATGTGTTTCTTCCTGTACATCCTCTTGTCAAACTGGCTGGCGCTAATGCCAGGCGTAGGCAGCATCGTCCTCACGAGCAGCCAGAACGGGCAATCCGTGACCGCTCCCTTGTTCAGGTCAGCTACGTCTGACCTGAATGCGACGTTGGCGCTTGCGGTCATCTCAGTTGTGGCCTCGCAGGCGTACGGTGTGCGTTTTCGGGGCTGGTGGAAGCACCTAACGCGCTTTGTGGCCATCGAGCGATTCGTGGTATATGGCAATGACCTGCTCAAAGGCAGGCGCCCGTCTGCCAAGTCGCTCTTGCGTGGATTGCTCGATCTGTTCATCGGCATCCTCGAAATCTCGGAAGAGATCACCAAGGTGCTGTCGTTCGGTTTTCGTCTCTTTGGCAACGTCTTTGGTGGCGAGGTGCTGCTCGTCGTCATGGCCTTTCTCGCTCCCTACCTTGCATCACTGCCCTTTATGGGCATCGAGATGCTTAGCGGCCTGATTCAGGCCTTCATTTTCAGCGTGTTGAGCGCGGCCTTTTTTGCGCGCGCGACGACGGGCCATGATGACGTGCCTCCTCGCGAAGGCTTGCGCACGTCTGCCGAACGTATCTAGAGGCATAAGGAGACCATCATGGAGATCAGCCGCGACCTCATTGCGGGCCTGACTATCGCCCTGGGCGCTCTGGCGCCTGCCCTCAGTATCGGACGCCTGGCGGCGGCGGCGATGGAAGCTTTGGGCCGCAACCCTGAGGCCGAGCGTGGTATCAGTACGAACCTCATCGTTGCGCTTGCCTTTACCGAGGCCATCGCCATCTACGCGCTGGTGGTGGCGCTGGCGATCAAGTTCGTGCAGTAGGGCTCGAAAGGACATCTGCTTTGAAGGAGCTTGGCCTCGATCTGGGGCTCTTTGTCTCACAGGCGGTCAACTTTTTGCTGTTCGCCCTTTTGCTGTCCATGGCGCTGGTCAAACCGGTCATGCGTCAGCTCGAGCAGCGTGCCGAGCGCATCAAAAAGGGCCTGCAGGATGCAGAAGAAGCCGAGCGAATGGTGCGGCTCGCCGAAGCGCAGGCTCAAAAACTGGTCGATGAGGCCCGACACCAGGCTCGCGAGATCGTCGAGACGGCAACGCGCTCGGCCGAGCAGCAGAGGCAAGAGATCCTGGCTAACGCTCGGCAAGAGGCCTATGAATTACAGCAACGCGCACATGAGCAGTTGGCCCGCGAAGAGGCCGAGCTGCAGTTCGAACTGCGTGATGAGATGATCGCCGTATCGCTGGCGGCGGCATCGCGGCTGCTCGAGGCGGAGCTCGACGACGAGCATCACCGTCGTCTCGTCCAGCAGTTTCTCGATGAGGCCCGAAAGCTGCCCGTGGAGCGGACGTGATGGACCAGTCAACCAACAACAATGCGCCGCAAGCCAGTGGCGAAGACCTACCCCGTGCTCTCGTGCGCAGCGCAGTGCCTTTAGATGAGACCCAGCGCGCCGCCATCCTGTCATTGTGCCAGGAGCACCTGGGCGCATGTAGCAGCATTTCGTTCGAGGTGGACAAGGCAGTGCTGGGGGGAGTATGGCTGCGAATCGGCGATACCGTCGTGGACGGTAGCCTGGCAGGCAAGCTCGAGCAGTTGGCCCACCACCTGCGCGAGGCATTGCGAGAGGCGCTTACATATCATCGCCCGAGCCTGACATGAAATCCCATTCCGAGTTCGCCCCCATGGATGACCGCGCTCTGGCCGAGGCCATGTTGCGCGCCACGCGCGAGTACCAGTTCAGGCTTGAGCCCATCTCGATCGGCACCGTGATCGAGGTAGGCGATGGCATCGTCCGCATCTCTGGCCTGCACGACATCATGGTCGGCGAGATGGTCGGGTTCGACGATGAGACGATCGGGCTAGCGCTCAATCTCGAAGAGGACGTGGTAGGCGTGGCGGTGCTGGGCGACCATCAGCGCATTACCGAGGGCTCTGCCGTACATGCCTTGGGACGCATCATTTCGGTGCCAGTTGGCAACGGCCTACTGGGCCGTGTCGTCGATCCGCTTGGGCGCCCTCTGGATGATGAGGGCCCCATCTCAAGCAATGCCATGCGCCCAATCGAGCGCGTGGCCGCAGGGATCGTCGATCGCGAACCCATCCGTCGCCCGCTCGTCACCGGCATCATGGCGATCGATGCCCTCGTGCCCATAGGGCGCGGCCAGCGCGAGCTGATCATCGGTGATCGGCAGACTGGCAAGACGACGCTGGCCATCGACGCCATACTCAACCAGCATGCCGACGACGTGGTTTGCGTATACGTTGCCATCGGGCAAAAGATGTCCAACGTGGCCGAGACAGTGGCAACCCTGCGCCGGTTTGGCGCCATGGAGCACACCGCGATAGTGATTGCCGACGCTTCTGCGCCTGCGGCCGTGCAGTACGTGGCTCCCTACGCTGGCTGTGCCATCGCCGAAGAGTTCATGGAGCACGGTCGTGATGTGCTGATCGTCTATGATGATCTCACTAAACATGCGTGGGCCTATCGACAGATCTCGCTGTTGCTGCGACGACCGCCGGGGCGCGAAGCCTTCCCAGGTGACGTCTTTTACTTGCACTCGCGCCTGCTCGAACGAGCCGGTCGCATGTCTGAAGCCCTCGGCGGTGGCTCAATGACAGCGCTCCCGATCATCGAGACACAGATGGGCGACCTCGCAGCTTACATACCCACGAACGTTATCTCCATCACCGACGGGCAGATATTCCTCGAGAGCGAGCTATTCCATGGCGGCGTGCGACCGGCAATCAATGCCGGCCTATCGGTGTCGCGTGTGGCTGGTGCGGCGCAGACATCGGTGATGAAGACCGTAGCCGGCCAGTTGCGCCTGGCGCTGGCACAATACCGAGAGCTGGCAGCCTTTGCGCAGTTCGGCACAGAGCTGGACATCCATACGCAGCAGGCGCTCGACCATGGCGCCCGTCTTGTCGAGCTGTTCAAGCAGCCTCAGCATAGCCCGATCGATCCGGTGCACCAGGTGGTGCTCTACTATGCCGCCGGTCATGGGTACCTGGCCGATCTGCAGATCGAAGAGATTGGGCCATTCGCAGAGACGTTGATAGACATCCTGCGCGACTCGTATCAGGGGTTACGCAATGCCATCGAGATTCAGCAAGATCTGACGCCGCAGATCGTGCAACAGCTTGATCTGGTGTTGGGCGAGGCCAAGGCAGCTCTGCGGCGCGACGAGGGCTGAGAATGGCCACCCTGGCAGAGATCAAAGATCACATCAACAGCGTGTCTAGCATCGCCAAGGTCACCAACGCCTTGCAGGTGATGTCGGCCGCGCAACACCAGAGACTGCGTGCCCGGCTACAGGCCAGCGGCGCCTATGCCGAACTCTCGTGGGCAGTGCTCACACGTCTCGCCAGCGCCGCCTCCGATGCGCTCGGTGACGATCCGGTGTTCACCGGTCGTGCGCCAGTGCGAGCTGTAGCTCTGTTGGTGATTGCGGGCGACAGGGGTATGGCAGGAGACTATTACCAGGCGCTCAGCACCGAGGTGCGCCGTTTTGTGCAGAGCCAAGAAGCACCGGTGCGCCTGTTGGTTGTGGGCAGTCATGGCGGGCAGGCGCTTGGGCGCTGGCCCAACCGTGAGAGCGTGAACCTGCAGCTCACCACCAACATTCAGGTGGATGATCTATCTGTCCTGGCAAGGGCACTGCTAGACGCCTACCGCGCCCAACAGTACGACGCAATACACGTGGCGTACACGCGCTTTCTGGGAGGCGTGCGATTTAGCCCAAGCGTCGAGCAGTGGTTGCCGCTCCAACTCGACCTCGAAACGCCCAGACAGGTCATTTTCGAGCCAGCGCCCGAGCAGCTCTTGGCCGAGCTCTTGCCGGCGGTACTACGCTACCGGCTCTTTTCCCGCATTGTCGAGTCAATGGCTGCTGAGACCGCCGCTCGCATGATGGCCATGCGGACGGCCACCCGCAACGCCCAAGACCTGATCGGGCGGTTACGCACCAGCTACAACAAGGCGAGGCAGCAAACCATCACTAATGAAATGCTCGACATCATCGGCGGCGCTGACGCCGTCCAGCATGCGGGAGGCCCCCAATGACCAAAGCTGGGCGCGGCGTTGTCACACAGATTATTGGCCCGGTGATCGACATTCGCTTTTCGCAGGACGCCCCTCCGCCTGTCAATCAGGCCGTTCGCATCGCCCTGCCTGAAGGCGGGGGCGTGATCGCCGAGGTACAGCAGCAACTTCGCCACCAGACGGTCCGCTGCATCGCCATGGGCCCCACCGAAGGGTTGCGGCGCGGGCTCTTGGCTGACGACACGGGACAGCCGATCACCATACCTGCCGACGAGGCGGTGCTCGGTCGTATTGTGAACGTCCTGGGCGAGCCAATCGACGGCCTCGGCCCCATCGAGAGCAGCAACTATGCCTCTATCTACCGCGCGCCGCCAGGTTTCGCTGAGCAGGCGGTCAACATCGAGTTGTTCGAAACGGGCATCAAGGCGCTCGATCTGCTCACCCCCTTCCCAAGAGGTGGGAAAGTGGGCGTGTTTGGTGGCGCCGGTGTGGGCAAGACCATTATCATCTATGAGCTGATCCGCAACATCGCCTACGAGCATGGCGGCCTTTCGGTGTTCTGCGGGGTTGGCGAGCGCAGCCGTGAGGGTAACGACCTGTGGCACGACGCTCAAGACGCCGGTGTACTCGACAAGACGGCACTTGTCTTTGGGCAGATGAACGAGCCGCCTGGCGTTCGCGCCCGTGTGGCACTGACAGGGCTTACCATCGCCGAGGCGTTCCGCGACCAGGGGCGCGATGTGCTCTTTTTCGTCGACAACGTGTACCGCTACATCCTGGCGGGAACCGAGGTATCGGCTTTGTTGGGGCGCATGCCATCGGCGGTAGGCTACCAACCCACCCTGGCAGCCGAGGTCGGCATGCTTGAAGAGCGTATCACCTCCACCGCACGCGGCTCCATCACCTCAGTTCAGGCTGTCTATGTTCCTGCCGATGACTACTCTGATCCGGCGCCAGCCACCGTCTTTGGGCACCTCGATGCTACCATCGCACTCGACCGCGCCATCGCCGAGCTGGGCATCTATCCCGCGGTGAACCCGCTCACCTCGGCTTCGCGCATCCTGTCTCCCGAGTACGTGGGTGAGGAGCACTATCGCACGGCGCGCGATGTGCAGGCTATCTTGCAGCGTTATCAAGACCTGCAAGACCTGATCGCCATCCTCGGCCTTGAGGAGCTTGGCGCTGAGGACCGCCTTACTGTAGCCCGCGCGCGCAAGGTGCAGCGGTTCTTGTCGCAACCGATGTTCGTGGCGGCACCGTTCACGGGGCGCGAGGGGCGCTATGTGCCCATAGCCGAGACGGTGCGAGGCTTTCGGGCGATCCTCGATGGCGATGCAGACCAATATCCTGAGACCGCCTTTTACATGCAGGGGACCCTGGATGATGTCAGACGCGCCGCAAGCTGAGGCACGCGTCAACGGTCATGGTGCTAGGGCCACGCTGCACGCCATCATCGTGTCGCCCGATCGTATCGCCTATGATGGCCCCGTCGATGCACTCTCCGCCCCCGCCAGACAGGGTGTGGTCACCATCCTCTTGCATCATGCGCCCATGTTGACTATCCTTGAGCCAGGGGAGTTGTCGCTGCGCCACGGTGGCCAGACCGTCTACTTTGCCGTAGGGGGTGGCCATCTCGAGGTAGTGGACGATGTTATCACCATCCTGGCGGATAGCGTGGAGCGCCCCGATGAGATAGATGCCGCGGAAGCCGAGGCGGCCTGCAACCGGGCCAGGGCAATGCTGACACGCATGCGGTCGAGACCAGATGAGGCCTTGCTGGCGCTTAGACGCTCCCAAGCACGCCTACAGGTTGCCAGGCGCGGCCAGACCGGCCCCAGCGCCTGAGCCGAGGCGCCCCATACTGTGAGGTGCGTTTTATGTCATTGATCATCCGCGGCGGCAGGCCGCTTCAGGGCTATATTAACATCGGCGGCGCCAAGAACGCTGCGCTCCCGATCATCGCGGCTACACTTCTCACCGCTGACGAGTGC
Organism: Chloroflexota bacterium; assembly: GCA_012729155.1. Lineage (GTDB taxonomy): Bacteria > Chloroflexota > Anaerolineae > UBA1429 > UBA1429 > JAAYDS01. The sequence goes on from JAAYDS010000185.1 coordinate 8,144, forward strand.
ATGCTCGAGAACGTGCCCGACATCGAGGACATCCGCAATATGGTTCGCGTGCTCCACAGCATGGGCGTGGCGGCTCGCTTCGAGGGTGACGGCAGGCTGCGTATTCGTGCCACGCGGATCAACCGAGCCAACCTGCCCATCGATCTTGCCCGCACCATGCGCGCCAGTTTTCTAACCGTCGGACCTTTGCTGTCACGCTTTGGGCAGGCCGAAGCGCCTCACCCAGGCGGCTGCGCCATCGGCACACGACCAGTGAGTGTTGACCTAAAGGCATTTCAGGAGATGGGCTCAACCGTCGGCATTGACGGCGACTACTATGACATCCGTACGCCGCGCCTTCAGGGGCGGCGGCTGATGCTCGACTACCCCAGCCATACGGGCACCGAAAACGTGCTTATGGCCGCCTGTCTCGCTCAGGGCACAACCATCATCGAGAACGCCTCCATCGAGCCTGAGGTCGAGGATCTGGCCGACTTTTTGAATGCGATGGGCGCGCGCGTGTATGGAGCCGGCACGCATACCATCCGCGTCGATGGCGCCAACCGGCTGCATGGCACCGTTTACCGCATCATGCCAGATCGCATGGAAGCTGGCACCTTTGCGCTGGCGGCGATGATCAGCCGGGGCAATGTGTCCATGGAAGCGCGGGTGGCGCTCTGGCTCGGAGCCCTGAACGCCAAGCTCGAGGCTGCCGGCGCCGAAATCACCATCGCCGACGGTTTGTACACCGTACAGGCACCGCAACAGATGCAGCCCACAGACATTCAAACTTATCCCTATCCAGGCTTTCCGACAGACCTGCAGGCGCCCTACACCACGACCATGACGCAGGCAGAGGGCATCAGTTCGGTGCATGAGACGATGTTCGACAACCGTCTGGGCTATACCGTAGAGCTGGCCAAGATGGGCGCCCATATCGACGTATCGGGCTCGGGGCGCACGGCGATGGTTCATGGCCCCTCAGCCTTGCGGGGCGCCCAGGTGCAGGCGCTCGACATTCGTTCAGGCGCAGCGGTGGTGCTTGCAGGCCTTGCCGCTGAGGGCGAGACCGAGATCAGGAACCTAGCCATCATCGAACGTGGCTATGAGAACCTGGCAGCTAAACTACAAGCGTTGGGCGCTGATATCCAGGAGCGAACAGAAGGTCGTCAGGCGTCTCCCACTAATGCGGTTGGCGAACCACTGGAATGGGGCACCGTGCCCTATAGTGTGACAGCGGGCTGATCAAGGCCCTTTGCGCTGGCCGCAGCATCGCTTGTCGGCCCATTCCCTCGTCAAGCGCGCAGGCACCTCTGGAGGTATGGTTACTTGGGTATCATCGACACCATCTCGGCGGGCTTTCGGCTCGTCACGCGTCGCCTGTGGCTGCTCGCACTGCCCATCGCGCTCGACCTGTTCTTGCTGTTTGGCCCCAAGCTCTCGGCTCTACCAGTGATCACCCAGCTCATCGATGAACAGATCGCCGCGCAGAGTGCGCTGCAAGGGGGCAGCACTGAGATCGGCAGCGCCGAGATGATAGCCAGTCTGGACGAGCTCGCCAACGATGTCCTGGGGCGCGTCAACCTCTTTGGCCTGGCTGCCTGGACGCGTCTGGGCTTTCCCAACACCATGAGCAGTAGACCCGTCGACACGGCCACAGATGTAGTCTACACCATCACCTCGAGCGGCCAGATGGTTCTCTGGCAGGCGGCGATTCTGGTGCTAGGGCTGCTGTTCACAACCGCGTTTCTGGTGCAGGTGGCGCAGGCCATCCGCGAGAACCACGCGGAGCCCGCAGCACTGGTGAAGCACACCATCCATTCGTGGCTGAGGCTCCTGGCGCTATTCGTTCCACTGGGCGTCGGACTGGTGTTTGGTATGACGTTCTTGGCGATGATGCCGATGGGGGCCGGCCTGCTGGTGCTCATGGCCCTGATGGTCGCGGCGGTTTGGGCCGCGATCTATCTAGCCTTTGTCCCGCACGCCATCACCCTCGCGTACGAATCCCCGTTAGGGGCTGTCAACAGCAGCTTTGGCCTTGTACGCCACAACCTGCCTCAATGTGTAGGCATGTTGGCGCTGGTAGTGCTGCTGCGCACCGGCTTTGGGTTCATCTGGGGCCGCATGGCGATGGTATCGCAGTGGGCTGCCCTGGCGGCTATTGTCGGCTGCGCCTACATTGGCACCAGCCTGACTGCTGCCCTGTTCCTATTCTATCGAGACCGTCTAGCACAGCTTCGCCAGCAACAGCGAACGCTGAGGAGTCTGAATCTCTGATGACCCAGCAAACGAGCGATTATACCGCGGCCAACATCCAGGTCCTCGAGGGCCTACAGGCCGTCAGGCGTCGCCCAGGTATGTACATCGGCAGCACCGACACGCGCGGCCTGCATCACCTGGTATATGAGGTGGTGGATAACTCGGTGGATGAGGCGCTGGCCGGCGTCTGTGACCGTATCGAGATCAAAATCCATGAGGATGGGTCTGTCACGGTATCAGACAACGGGCGAGGCATCCCCTATGGCATCGAGCCCACCACGGGCCGTAACACCATCGAGGTGGTGCACACTGTGCTACATGCCGGCGGCAAGTTCGGCGGCGGCGGCTACAAAGTGGCCAGCGGCCTGCACGGCGTGGGCGTTTCGGCTGTCAATGCCCTTTCATCGTGGCTCGAGGTGGCCTCGCACTATCGAGGGCGCGTCTACACCCAACGCTATGAGCAAGGCCGTCCAGTCACCGAGGTGCTGGACAAGGGCAAGACCACTCTGCACGGCACCACCACGCGCTTTATGCCCGACGTTAGCATCATGCACACGCTCGACTATCGGTTCCGCACCCTCATGCAGCGCTTTCGCGAGATGGCCTTTTTGACGCGGAATCTCACCATCCATTTCGTCGACGAGCGAGAGGCCGAGGAGCAGACCTTTTACTTTGAGGGTGGCATCAAGTCGTTCGTTCACTACCTGAACCGTAACCGGAGTGTACTCCACGACCCCTTCTACGTGGAAGGCACAATCGACGAGACAGCCATCGAGGTGGCTCTACAGTATACCGATGGTTACGCCGAGTCGGTGCTCGCCTTTGCCAACAACATCAACACCGTTGACGGCGGCACGCACCTGACCGGCTTCCGCTCGGCGCTGACGCGGTCTCTCAACGAGTTTGCTCGTCAAACCAACCAGCTCAAGGATGGCGAGGAGAATTTCGCGGGCGAGGATGTTCGTGAAGGATTGACCGCCATCATCAGTGTCAAGATGCCTGATCC
>JAAYDS010000186.1 GCA_012729155.1 Chloroflexota bacterium
AACTGAATCGCATCTGCCGAGGGAGTGTGCACATGACCGACATCCGCCAGGGTCCGAATCGCTTTGGCGATGACCTCACGCCGCGCGAACGCTTTAGCCGCACCATGCACTATCAGCACGTCGACTATGTATCTCACCTCGAGTTCGGTTATTGGGATGAGCTCAAAGAGGACTGGATGCGCCAGGGGCATCTGCCCGAGCGCCTGCGGGGAACAGATGGCCGCATCTCTGACCGCGCAGTCGAAGAGTTCTTTGGCGTCGAACAGTTCGAGAGCTTTGGCGCCGTCATCGGGGCGTGGCCATTGCGCCAGCGCCATGAGATCGAACGTACCGCTAACACCGTCACCTATCGCGATGGCCTGGGCGTGCTGCGCCAGGACAAAGCCAGCGGCACCGAGACCATCCCCCACTTTCTCGAGTTCCCCATCCGCGATCGCGCCACCTGGGAGGCCTTTCGCGACGAGTTTCTAGACGCTCACCATCCTGCGCGACAGTTGTCGCCGGAACAACTGGCCCAGGGAGAGCGGCAGAGCCGCTCTACGCCCAACCCGGTATCGCTGGGTTTTGGCTCGTTCATCGGATGGATTCGCGACTGGATCGGTTTCGAGAACCTCGCCTATCTCTCGGTCGACGCACCAGATCTTGTCGAAGAGATGGTCGCACACCTGTCAGAGATGTTGCTCACGCTCTTGCCGCCGGTGCTCGTGCGTGGCCGGTTCGATGCTGCCGCCGGTTGGGAGGATATCTGCTACAACAGCGGGCCCATCCTCAATCCGCGCTTTTTCGCACAGCGCATCATGCCGCACATGCGCCCAGTAATGCGGCTCCTGAGACAGCACGGCATCGACGTCATCTGGACCGACTGCGATGGCAACATCCTCAAGCTCATTCCGCTCTGGCTCGACGTGGGGCTCAACTGCATGTTTCCACTCGAGGTACACCCAGGCAATGATCCCGTGGCGCTCAGGGATGAGTATGGTCGCGACCTCCTGATCCGCGGAGGCTTTGACAAGTTCGCCCTGTGGCAGGGCCGCGAGGCAGTGCTGGCCGAGCTCAAACGCCTAGAGCCGCTGGTGGCTGATGGTGGGTTCATTCCTCATGTCGACCATCGTGCGCCGGCGGGCGTAGCTTTCGACACCTACGCGTACTATATCTGGGAAAAGTGCCACCTGCTCGGGTGGCCTGAAGACCGCATCAAAGCCTTCCCGGCCTTTGAGCGGTGGCGTCCATAGTCAGGCGAATGTCAGAGGGCGGCTAGTGCTCCTCGATCGGCTCGGTGCGCCGGGCTGCGTTGACCACGTGCGCCGCTCCGTTGGCAATCCTGTTGAGCACTGTCACGATGACCAGCGCAATCACAGCACAAAAGCCCGACGTCGCAAGGAACACTGATGAGATGCCCCACTGGTTGGCAATGCCTGCGCCGATCATAGGGCCTACCGAGCGGCCAGCCGCCTGGAAGCTGCTCGAGATGCCGAATACGGCCCCGCGTCTCTCGGTGGGTGTGCTGCGCGCCAGCAGGGCATTAGCCGTGGGCATGGTGCCGCCAAGGAATAGCCCCAGAGCGGCATAGAACATGATCAACTGCGTTACCGAACTGACATAGGCCAGGGGGATATAGAGCACCATCATACCGAGGATGCAGATCAACAGCACCTTGCGCTGTCCAACTCTGTCACCCGCTCGCCCCACCAGGAACGCGGCCACGGCCGAGGTCACCGCAGACGCTGAAGAGACTGTGCCCGCCAGCGTGCCGAGCCGGGGGTTGCCCGGATCGATCTCGTTAACGTAGAGGGACATGATCGGCGTCACCGTCGTGGTGGTGAGCCGAATGAGCCCTACCACAAACAGCAGCACTGCCGTGACGCCCGCAAAGGCCGACAGCAGCTCCCTCGGCGTACGTCTCGCCCGCTTGGCCGTCTCTACGCGCACAAATCGTTCTTTGACCAGCGTCAGGGCAAGGATCAGCGAGATGGTCTGCAGTCCTGCCGATACAGGAAAGACGGTGCGATAGCCGAACAGGTCCGAAGTCAAGCCGCCGATCAGCGGCCCCACGGCGAGACCAGCGTACTGCACCGTCTGCATCATGCCCAGGCTCACACCGAGGCTTTTTTCTGGCGTCTGTGTTGAAATGAGCGTCATGGCTGCTGCCATCGTGCCCGAGAGCGCCCCCTGCAGCGTACGCAGGATGATCAGATGCTCTGGCGACTGCGCCAGGCCCATCAGAAACGACAGAATCGCGCCGCCCATTGTGGCTCGAACCACCATCATCTTGCGCCCATATCGGTCAGCCAGCGCGCCCCAGATCGGCGAGGCGATCATCATCGTAATGGCTGCTGTACTTGAGAAGGCCGCATTGAGTGAGAGTGCCTGCTCATAGCTCTCTGCGCCCAGCTCCATCATGTAGAAAGGGATGATGGGAAAGTACGAGGAAAAGCCGATCAGCGTCAGGAGCTGTGTCGTACACAGCACGGCTACATTGCGTTTCCAGTTGATCTCGGGCACTATGCCTCCCTGCCGCGCAGAATCGCCGCATTATAGTACGGAAGCTAATAGTTAGCACGCTAGACGTTCTGCGGCAACCTGCAGTCCGTTGACGCCATCACCCGGCAATCGTATACTGAGAGCATTATCGATGGGGGAGCCATGGAGATCATCTGGTATGGACACGCCTGTTTTCGATTGCGCGGACGAGGTAGCGCCGTGGTGACCGATCCCTTTTCGGCCGAGTTGGGCTACGAGTTGCCCCGATTCACCGGAACTGTCGTCACTATCAGCCACGACCACCCCTACCACAACGAAGCACGCGCTGTGCGAGGTTCGCCTTACGCGATCACAGGACCGGGCGACTATGAGGTCGGCGGCGTATTCGTCTCGGGCATCCGCACCAACGGCCAGCCGAAAGACCTACCTGCTTCGCAGCGTAACACCGCCTACATCATCGAGATCGAGGGCGTCAACATCTGCCATTTGGGCAATATGCTCGATGTGCTGACCCAACAGCAGGCCGAAGACCTTGGCCCTATAGACGTTCTCCTGCTGCCCGTCGGTGGCAAGTCAACCTTGACGCCAGCACGCGCCGCCGAGGTCGTCAATATCATCGAACCGGGCATCGTCATCCCAATGATGTACCGCGTTCCCGATCTCAGCGCCGATCTCGGCACGGTGACGCGCTTTCTGACCGAAATGGCGGTCGAGAAGTGCGAAC
>JAAYDS010000187.1 GCA_012729155.1 Chloroflexota bacterium
CCGCGCCTGCAGGGGGCAGCTCGCGCACCAGCGGCACAGCGCCGATAGACAGCGCCGCCAGCGCCCCTGCAGCGCCAAAGAGCAGCGCATAGTTGCGCGGAAAGCCGCCCCGCGCCAGCGCCATGCCGATGACCGGCGTGAGCCCCAGCATGGCCACGCCGGTGATAAGCGCCGTCACCCCCAGCACGCGGGCGCGCCAGCGGTTATCGAGGCTGTTGCCCGCCAGGTCGGCCCAGGCCACGCCCACCACGCCATCGCCCAGCGCCGCCAGGCCATAGCAGGCGAAAAAGGCGCCCAGCAGGCGCTCTGGGCTCGCCAGATCGGCCCGCCACAGCAGCACGGCAAACAGCAGCATCAACAGCCGCGCCACCGCGTTGGGCCCCACAAACCAGCCCTTTTTGCGGCGTGCGCGGGCCACCCAGGGCGCCACCAGCAGCTGCGGCAGCGTCTGGCCCACCATCCACAGGTTGCCCGCCAGGCCGATCAGCACCTCTGACGAGGTGAGGTGGCGCACCAGGTCGGGCACCACCGTCGATGCGCCCGTGATGCCCATGCCAAGGTTGATGAGCACGTTGTCGGCCAGAAACCAGGCGGCGTTGCGCCGATAGATAGCCTCGCGCTCGGGGCTGTGGGTCGGGGCGAGGTCGCTCATGGGGCGGCAACCTGTGGCAGAGGCGGCGGGGCGCTCACCTAGGCCCGCGCCTCAACCTGTGCCGCTACGCGGCGGTACGAAGCCTCTTCAGACAGCACCAGCAGCCGGTCGCCGGCCTGCAACACCGTGCTGCCGCTGGGCACCACAAAGGCATTGTCGCGCGCCACCAGGATCACCAGCAGGTCGTCGGGCAGATCGAGCGCGACGATGGCCTGCCCCACCACCCGCGATGTGGCGGGCACGGCGATCTCTTTGAGCTCGCTGTTGAGCCCCGCCATCGGCTCGAGGGCGATGGGATAGCGCACCTCGGCCGGCGCCGGCGCCTCGAGCTTGAGCCAGCGCGCCACGAGCGGGATGCTGGTGCCCTGCAACAGCACCGAGGTGAGCACCACAAAGAACACCACGTTAAAGATCAGCTCGGCCTCGGCGATGCCCGCCAGCAGCGGAAAGGTGGCCAGGATGATGGGCGCCGCGCCGCGCAGGCCCACCCACGAGACAAAGGCGCGCTCGCGCCAGGCAAAGGGGCTACGCAGCATCCCCAAGAGCACCGCGACGGGCCGCCCCAGCAGCATCAGCACCGCAGCCAGCAGCAGGCTGGCGGCGGCCACCGGCAGCAGCCGCGAGGGAAACACCAGCAGCCCCAGCGTACAGAACATGGCGATCTGCATCAGCCACGAGAGGCCGTCGTGAAAGCGGATCAGGCTGCGCTTGTGCACAAAGGGATGGTGCGCCAGCACGATGCCGGCCACATACACCGCCATAAAGCCACTGCCGCCCAGCGCATCGGTGACGCCAAAGACGAGCGTCACCAGCGCCAGCGTCAGCACCGCATAGAGGCCGTCATAGCCCAGGCGCACGCGGTTGATGACCCACAGCATGGCGCGCCCGCCCAGATAGCCCAGCGCCACGCCCACCAGCATCTGCTGCGCCAGCATCAGCAGCAGGCTCCAGGGTGAGAGCCCAGGCGTGGTCAGCAGGCGGATGAGCCCCACAGTGAGAAAGATGGCCATGGGGTCGTTACTGCCAGATTCGAGCTCGAGCAGCGGCTTGAGGCGGCCCGAGAGGTGCACGCCTTTGGAGCGCAGCACCGCAAACACCGCGGCCGCGTCGGTGGATGACATGATGGCAGCCAGCAACAGCGCCACAGTCAGCGGCAGGTCAAAGATCAGCCGCGCCGCCAGCCCCACAATGCCCGCCGTGATGGCCACGCCCACCGTCGCCAGGATGAGCGACTGCGGCAGCACCGGCCGCACCTCGTTCCAGTCTGTGCTCAGGCCGCCCGCAAACAAGATCAGCATCAACGCCACAATGCCCACGGCCTGGGCAATCGCGGGGTCGTCAAAGTAGATGCCGCCTGGCCCCTCAGAGCCCGCCAGCATGCCCAGCGCCAAGAACAAGAGCAGCGCGGGCACGCCGTAACGGTCAGAGACCTTGCTGGCCAGCACACCGGCCAACAGCAGTATGGCGACGCCGAGCAGGATGTAGGTGATCATGGGCGTTTCTCCTGGTCCGTAGAATAACGGCGCTGCGGCGATGTCGCAAACCGCCGGCCGCCGTGCGAAGGAGAAAAAAAGATGCGCCACGCAGCCGCCGCGCGCGACGCCAGCTGACGCCCCCCTGCCCTATACTGACGTCAGTGCGTGGCGCCAGGCCACGGGGAGGCGCACCATGACGAGCATACACACCCACATCGCCATCTTGCTAGACCGCAGCGGCTCGATGGAGCTGTTGCGCGACGACATCATCGGGGGGTTCAACGCCTTTGTGGCCCAGCAGCGGGCCGTGCCGGGCGAGGCCACCCTCACGCTGGTGCAGTTCGACAGCCAGCAGCCCTACGAGGTGCTGCACCGCTTTGCCCCGCTGGCCGAGGTGCAGCTGCTCACCCGCGATAGCTATGTGCCGCGCGCGGCCACGCCGCTGCTCGACGCCATGGGCCAGGCCATCATCGACCTGCAGCACGACCTGGGCGCCATACCCACGGCGCGCAGGCCCGCGCATGTCATCGTGGTGATCATCACCGACGGACGTGAGAACGCCAGTATCGAGTTTAGCAAAGGGCAGGTGGCGCGGCTGGTGGCCCAGACACAGGCCGCCGGCTGGGAGTATGTCTTTCTCAGCGCCGACATGGGCGCCATCGACGACGCCCTGGCGGTGGGCGTGCGCGCCGAGGCCAGCCTGGCCTTTCGCCGCGACGCCACCGGCACCATGCTGGCCTACCAGTCGCTCTCTGACAACATCGCGGCGCAGCGTGCGGGCCGCA
>JAAYDS010000188.1 GCA_012729155.1 Chloroflexota bacterium
CCGAGGATCGCGTGTACAAGCGGCTGCGGCTGGTGCTCGAAGGGGCGCATCGGCGGTTGCACAACCGCATGCATGCCCAGGGGCACTATCATGAGCACACCGCGGGCGAGGACCACGCGGCGCACCATTAGCGCTGCGTGGCGCAGAGCAAAGGGGCGTGGCCATGATCTTGCTGGCAACCGCTGAGCAGCATCTGGCCATACGCCTGTTCGCGGGGTGCTGGCCGCTGCGTGCGGCGATCGGCGCTGTGTTCGAGGGCCGCGAGGGCGGCAGCGTCGATGTGGACGTGCTGTACAACGACGAGCGGGTGACCAAGGCGCAGACGGTGTTTGTGAGTTGGGGCCGCTGCGTCATCGGGCCAGACACGCTGCCGCCCTATCAGCGGCGAGGCCATAGTCACCTTGCGGCCTGTGGCTCCATCGAGCAAGCGCTGGCGAGAGGCCTCACACCCGAGTGGTACGCCTCTAACAGTCGCGCCTCGGTTGTGCGCACGCTGGATCTCGGCTTTGCCTCTACCAGACTGGCCAATGTTGTACGTGTTGGGCCAGGCGTCGGCGCTGGCGCGTGACGCGCAGAGAATCGTCATGCAGGCAGACAGCGCCCGCGTGCTCGCACCACGCCCCCCGCGCGGGGGGGCGTGGTGAAGGTGTGCGGTTCGAGGGCGCAGGTGGCTAGTAGCTGGGCGTGCGCACGCGCCAGCCATCATCCTCGAGCACCAGGTGGATGGGCAGCGGTCGTCCGCGCTGTGAGCCGTCTGGGTGCCGGCGCACAAAGAACAGCTTGCAGTAGTCGTCCTCGACGATGTCTTGGCGCTCAAAGTGGTAGGTCACCCCAAACTGGGTGGCGTAGCGCCGGCCGGAGGTCCACCAGTGCTCGGGCATGGCGCCACGACGATCGGCCATCTGGCGCGAGCGGGCATCGAGGGTCTGCACCCACAGGGCGCGGTTGTCTGCGAACAGGGCGCCATAGTGCGCCTCGGCCACCTCACGAGCGGTGGCGTCTGGCGGCAGGCTCTCGGCGGTATGCGGGCGGTTGCTGTCGTCGCTGGTCATCTGTGAGCCTCCCTCTGTTGGGCACGATGCAAGGCACAGGCCGACGCTGCACGTTACACACGGCGCGCCAGCAGAGGCACGCCGTGTGGCTGCACCACCGTCACTTTTTGGGCCCATAGTGCCCGCCACCCAGGATGGCGCGCACCTCGGCAGCGCTCTGGGCGGCGCGCAACCTGGCCATATGCTCGGCCTCCTGGTCGCGCAGGCGCGTGACGCGGTCGAGTACGTCGGCCAGGTAGGCGGCCGGGAACTTGACGGCGCCGTTCTCGTCCATGTGGATGATCTCGCCAGGGGCCACGTCCATGCCCGCCACGCTGACGGGCACGTTGATGGCGTGGATGGCCATGTCGCCATGGCCGGCGCACACACCACTTGTGAGATATTGAAAGCCCATGCTGCGGATCTCGTCGATGTCGCGCGAGGGGCCGTTGCTGATGCCCCCCACGCAGCCGGCCATCTGCATGGCGGTGGTCATGTTGCCGCCAGAGAGGCCCACCTTGTTGGCGATCTCGGGGGGAAAGCGCTGCTCGAACACAAAGACCGTCGGCTGCAGCGAGGCCTCCATGGCGCCGATGACGTCGGCGAAGGAAAGGCGGCTATAGTTGGGGTCTGGCAGGCCATACACGCAGGTGACGGCATAGCCCACCACCGGCCCCATGTCGGGGTACCAGCAGCGCAGGCTGGCATCGGTATACCAGTTCATGGCCCAGGGGTTATAGAGCCCCAGGCAGAGCGGGTTTTTGGGGTAGGTGGCCACCACGTTGGTGATGGATGGCGTGTCGAACGCCTTGAGGGCGTTGAGCATCTCGATTTCGCTGGGCATGGTGCCTCCTTGTGCTGAGGGCTGCGCGCGGGGCGCAGGCGGCCAACCTCACGGGCGCGACTAGCTGCTGGCCAGCATGTCTCGCAGGCGGGCGCCGTTCTCTTGCCAAAAGCGTCGCAGCACGCTGACGTCGTTGCCGATGCGGAAGTGCTTGACGCCCAGGTTAAGATAGTACTCGACGCCATCGAGGCTCTCGAGCTCGATGCGCGGCGCCACGCCGTTTTTGAGCGAGGCCTCGATGACAAAGCGCTCGGCCTCTTTGACGGCGGGGTTACTGCGCTGCAGGCCCGAGCTCATGGTATAGTCTGACGGGCCCCACTGCACCATGTCGACGCCAGGGATCGAGAGGATGTTCTCGAGGTCGTCGACGAGGCACTTTTTCTCGACCATGATGGCCACCACGATATCGCGCAGCGCCTGCGCATACTCGGCATGGCCGGTGCTCTGGTAGCCAAAGCGGCGGCCCGCTGCGCCATAGAGGCCACCGTCTTCGGGGGTGTCGGGCCGGCACACGCGCACACAATGCTCAACCTCGGCGCGGGTGCGCACGTCGACGAACAGGATCGACTGAAAGCCCGAGCCGATGGCGCGCTGCGCTAGCCACAGGCGCGGGTCTTGATCGAGCTTGATCATGGTGCCCAGGCCATACAGCTCGGCCGACCGGCAAAAGTTGTCCATACCCTGCATGTCAAAGGGGGCATACTCGGCGGCGAACTCGATATAGTCATAGACCCCCAGGGCGCCGACGAACTCGACCAGGTCGGGCCAGAGGGTGTTGACGCGCACGCACAGGCTCGGCCTGTCCTCGTTGAGCAGTTGACGCAGTTTGTTGGGGCGGATCATCTTGTACCTCCTGCGAGACAGTTCGACTCGGCGCTAGGATACCGCAAACTGCCGACAAGTGCATCTCGCCTCCCCAGCCAGCCGCACCACAAGCCAACCGCGACCTGCCCTGACCAGGCGCCCAGAGGCAGACGCCCCTTTACGTCAGTCTGCGGGACCTTGGCCTGCATGCCATATAGCACGGGGCTGCGTGGGCCTTTGGGCCCACAGCAAACGAAATTCGGCCTTTGTCTGGTGCCATGCAACGCATTCCTCACTGAAATTTACGCCAGACTATTGACTTGAGCGAGGGGCTGCAGTATGATTTCTATGTCCTGAGGTTCGTGCGTCACCCTGCTGGGGTACCATAGTACGCACACCGCG
>JAAYDS010000189.1 GCA_012729155.1 Chloroflexota bacterium
ACGCGGCCGACGTTGACGATCAAGCCACCTCGGTTGGCATCGGCCACTGTGCCCTCATAGACCTCGCCTGAAGCGAGCAAGTCCTCTGCCAGCTGCCAGTCAGACTCGGAGAGCGCTCTGGACAGCGACAAGACGCTGTGGCCATTGGCATCCTCGGGACGCAATACAAATACATGCACCTTGGCGCCAGGCCGCAGTTTGGCTTTGACCTCGGGCGGCACGCGCTCCAAGTCGCGCGAAGATACGATACCCTCGGCCTTGCAGCCGATATCCACCACTACCTCGTTGGGCGTTACCTCGAGGATAATGCCCTCCATGATCTCGTTACGGCGAGGAACGACCTGGCCAAATTCCTCTTCAAGGTACTGGTGCATTGGATTTGACGTATGCTCCTGCGCCTCCTCATCCATCGTCGGCAGAGCCCTGTTGTCCTGCTCGTCCACGCTATCTCTCCTCGCTGATCTCCCGGTTACAGATATTATAGCGTCTCGGCCACATCTGGCAAAGCGGGCTCTGCGCATGACAGCAACGAGGCTCTGGAAGTGGCGGTGCCTCTAATGAAGCCAAATGGTGGCCAGGCCTGCCACATGCAGGCTCTGCTCAGTGTAGAGCACCACACGCACATCGAGCTTTAGGCTGGCATGCTCATTGAGGCGCCCCTCCCAGTAGATCGAGTCGCCGCTGAGGCGGTAGGGGTACTCGTGCAGACCTCCCAGCAGGGCGCCATCATCGGTTTGACCTTCGTATGTGAGCAGGGTCCCTGGGAGCGGCTCGCCCTTGTTCACGGTATAGGTCACGGGCCCGGTATAGTGCACCGGAGCCTCGCGGTTGGGCGTCCCTATCGCTGGGTGGACATCCGTTAGCACCAGCTCGGCGGTGCCCGCCAGGCGAGCGCTGCTTTCATTGGCGTGCACCAGGCGTAACTTGAGATCGACGTCTGCTTCAGGCGTCTGCGCGCCGCGCCACTGCACCGAGTCGCCGGTGCGCTTCAGCGCCGTCTGCCCCCGGATGATGAAGCGCGCACCCTGTGGACTGTATTCGCTGTAGACAACATCGGTGCCGGCGATGGCCTGGCCCAATGGCACATTGACGGTGGCGGGGAGATTGTATCTCAGGGTATTGGGCTCGTTCTTTGGCCCACCGAGACAGCCGCACAGCAGGGTGGTCAGGCTCACCAGCAACAGGGTGGCCCGCCAACGCAGAGTCATCGCATCCCTCCTTGTGTGGGGCGTACGCTATCTCACCGGACTTTATTCTATGCCTGACACGCCAGTGGCGTCAAGCCCTCGCACACGAGCCGGCTGACACTGTGCTTACTTGCGTGGTGCTGCAGAAATGCGTAACCTCTGGCATCAGATGTCTTGAGCACTTTTGCCCAGGGAGGGGGAGCGCATGCCATCAAGACGGGCTCAAAGAGCCGAGAGACGCGCGCGGCGCGCCACACACCGCGAACGAGTCGCCTGGTACCTGTATGACTTTGGCAACTCGGCCTACGCCTCGGTGGTATTGCTAGCCGTCTTTGCTGCCTACTTTAAAGAGCAGGTGGTTGGCACAACCCAGGGCACCTATCTCTGGGGGCTGGCCATTGGGATCGCCATGCTGGTGGTGACGGTTATCTCGCCCGTGCTGGGCACCATTGCCGACTATTCGGGCGCCAAGAAACGGCTGCTGCTCTTTTTCACCGGCGTGTCAATCATCTGTACAGCGTTGCTGTTCTTTGTACAAAAGGGCGATATCTGGCAGGCGATGCTCCTCTTCATCCTGGCCGAGATCGGCTATCGCAGCGCGCAGGTCTACTATGATGGCCTGCTGCCCGAGATCGCCGGCCTCGACGAGGTGGCTGAAGTCTCGGGCAAAGGCTGGGCCATCGGCTCGGTGGGCGGTGTGGTCATTCTGCTGATCATTCTGCCGCTCATCTTGCTTTTCCCGGGCCCCCTGATGGTGCGGCTCTCTTTGCCCATCACCGCGCTGTATTTCGGGCTATCGACACTGCCGCTCATCTTTAACCTCAAAGAGCGGGCTGCCAGCCGCCCGTTGCCGCCCGGCGAGACCTATATCAGCCTGGCCTACCGTCGCCTGGGCAGCACGTTCCGCGGCATTCGGTCGTTCCGCGAGTTCGGCAAGTACTTGCTGGCCTTTCTGATCTATAACGATGGCGTCATCATGGCGCTCGATTTTGCGGCCATCATCGGTGCAGTTCTGTTTGGCATGGGCCAGCAAGAATTGATTCTCTTCGTCATCCTGGTCAATGTTTTCAATGCTGTCGGTGCCTGGGCGTTCGGCCTGTTAGCAGCGCGCACCACATCCAAGCGTGCGCTGCTGGCCTCGCTGGTGATGATGATCTTTGTCATCCTGTGGATGTTCTTGGCGCAGACCATTGTGGAGTTCTTTGTCATTGGTGCACTGGCAGGCGTTGCCATGGCCGGCATCCAGTCGCTCAGCCGCACCATGCTGAGTGAGTTTGCCCCCGAGGGGCGCAGTGCCGAGTTCTTTGGCTTTTTTGCGGTGGCGGGGCGCACCTCATCCTTTATCGGTCCCTATGTCTACGGGGTGATCGCTACCTTTAGCGCCAACCACATGGTGCGTATGGGTGCCAGCGTCCTCGACGCAGAGAAACAGGGGCAACGCTGGGGAATTCTGTCCATCGGCGCCTTTTTGCTCGTTGGCATGCTGGTGCTGCTGACGGTCAACGAGCGGCGCGCTATTCAGGTGGCGCAGTCTTTTGGCGATGCGAGCGCACCGGTTCGTGGATAGAGCTGCTGGTCAGGAGGGGGGCAAAATGACTACCGATAGAGCTATGTCGATACGCTACCCCAGGCGGCGCACCGTTCGGGCCATTCTGAGCAGACTGTCTCGCTGGGCATTCGAGTGCCTCGCTGATCTCGAGATCGTTGGGCAAGAGAACCTGCCCCAAGAGGGGCCTCTGATCGTGGTCGCCAACCACTTTTTCTCGGTAGACCCTGCCCTGATGATCGGCATCGCCCCATGGCCGATGGAATTTCTGAGCGCCCAGCACGTGGTGTCTGGGCCGCAGTGGCTACACCTCTTCCCACTTATGTGGGGCGTGATCACGGTGGCGCGCGGGTCGGTGGCCTCAAGGCTGGCACTGCGCGCGGCCGAGGCCGTGCTACAGCAAGATGGGGTGGTGGGCATCTACCCCGAGGCGGGCGCCTGGAGCCGCATCTTGCGGCCGCCGCGGCCAGGCACCGCCTATATCGCCGTGCGTTCGGGCGCCAGGCTGTTGCCAGTTGGTGTCGATGGCGTACCGGGTATCTTTCGGGCACTGTTCAAGGGTAAGCGTGCCAAGGTTACCGTACGCATCGGCGAGCCTTTCGGTCCCTATCACGTGTTGGGCACCGGCCGCGAGCGTCGCCAGCAACTCGAGGCTGTGGGGCACGATATCATGCAGCATATTGCCGCTCTCTTGCCCGAGGAGAGCCGCGGCTACTATGGCGACGATCCGGCCATGCGCGAACGCGCTCTTGTCGAGGCCGAATATCCCGAGAGAGCGTTGGATGGCTGAGCGCAGGCGAGCGTGAGCGTTGCGAGGGGCGCATACTGCGCCCCTCGTTTTCTTTGTCTGCGAGCCTCATGGTACCATCTCGCCATGCGCATCTACTTGGAAACGTTAGGCTGCCGTCTGAACCAGGCCGAGATCGAGTCGCTGGGCCGCGAGGCCGCGCGGCGCGGCCATGAGGTGGTAGACGCACCATCAGCGGCCGACTGGGCCATCATCAACACCTGCACGGTGACGCACGTCGCCGCGCGCAAGTCTCGCCAGGCTATCCGCAGACTCCACCGCATCAACTCTGCCGTTAGCATTGCGGTGGTGGGCTGCTATGGCGACAACGCGCCCGTACAAGCCCGTGGCCTGCCCGGTGTCGCAATGGTGGTGCCCAATCTGCACAAGGAGCAGGTCCTTGACCGCATCGGTGCAGCGCCTCTCGTCGATGATCCCCAGCGAGAGCATGCTGCAGCGCTCAACCTGCCGTGCGAGCGCACACGGGCATTTATCAAAGTGCAGGATGGTTGTGAGAACGCCTGTGCCTATTGCGTCGTCACGCTGGCCCGCGGGCCAGCCCGCAGCGTGCGCCCTGAGACTGTGCTGGCCACCGCACGGCAGAGGTGCGCAGAGGGCGCCAACGAGCTGGTGCTTAGTGGCGTCAATATCGGCTCTTACGGGCGTGATCAGGGCCCCTTGGCCACGGTGCCGGTAGAAGAGGGCTGGACGCTGGCTCGGCTTGTGCGCGCCCTTCTCGATGCCTGCGATGTGCCACGCCTGCGCCTTTCATCTATCGAGCCGTGGGACATCACGCCTGAGCTGCTGGCTCTCTGGCGCGACGCGCGCCTATGCCGCCAGCTCCACCTGCCCATTCAGAGCGGCTGCGCAGCCACGCTGCGGCGCATGGGCAGACGCACTACGCCAGATGCTTTGACCGCGCTGGTAGCCCAGGCACGTGCTTGGGCGCCCGGTCTGGCGATCACGACCGACGTGATGGTGGGCTTTCCTGGTGAGAGCGATGGCGAGTTCGAGTCTAGCCTGGCGTATATCGCCGACTTGGCGCCCAGCCGCCTGCATGTCTTTCGCTACTCGCTCCGGCCCGGAACCGCTGCTGCCGCCATGCCAGGGCAGGTGCCGCCTGACGTCGCCGCCCGGCGCAGCCAGCAGATGACCGCGCTCGGCAAACGCCTGGCGCAGAGCTACCACGAGCAGCTTGTCGGCCAAGAGATCAGCGTGCTCTTTGAGAGCCAGACCCCAATGGGCATTACCTCTATGTGGGAGGGGCTCACCGATACCTATGTCCGGGTGCGGGCTCGGGCCACTATAGACCTCGCCAACAGCCTGCGACGGGTTCGCGTCACAGACGCTGACCACCTCGGCGTTACCGGCGAGGTGCTGTAGAGGCAGGCGTCTCACTCGACCAGGGGCGGCAGGAGATAGGGCTCGCTCACGCCCATTGTAGCACGCAGCTTGCCATAAGTATCGGCGCGGTATTCGTACACCTGATCGTCCGCCAGAAGCGTAATCTGATAGCCCGTGGTGGGCACGCGAGCGCAATAGACCCCCGCCTCGCGTATGCCGAGGCAGGCATCGGGCCAGCGCACCTCTCGCATTTGCAGGGGCCGTACCTGTTCTGGGGCGATGCCCAGCCGCGCCGCCAGATCGACACGACACCGCGCCTGGAGATCCTCACGAGTCTCGGTAGCCGCCAGTCGCCCATACACCTGCGCCGCCCAGGCTGAGATATTGGCGCGCACTTGCGGGTTGGCTGTCTGGCCACCCTGGCCCCTAAAGGCGACCTGCACCGCCTGCTCGGTAGGAGTCGCGGCGTCCTCAAGCACGGCATAGTCGAACGGGCGATAGCGCACCAGATACAGCAACAGCGACTCGAGCTCTGCCTGCGAGAGTGGCGCCAGCCTCAGGCCCTCGCCGCAGCGCCCAAAGTGGGCCTGACGGGCGGCATCGATCTCTAGCCGCGCACAGGCGTCGGCCTCGATACCCTGGCTGCTCCACGCCAGCAGTGCATCCGCATGTTCGAAAGGTTGAGGCGTGGGGGTTTCAGCAGGGCTGAAGGCGTGCCCCGGCAGCGTCACGGTGGGCGCCACCGCGGCTGCTGCGCTCGGCCGATTCAGGTCATGGATAGCCCACAGACCGCCGGCGGCCAGCAACCCCAGGGTGACGATGAACCCGCCCACGAACCACAGCAACTTTTGCATCGCCGCTCTCCGCCCATGCTAGCTGTATGACGCCCAGCTCGATCTGCTGGTTCCTGCCTAAACTTGACCCATCGAAACGAAATGATGATAATAGGACTAAATAAATCTTATTGATCAGAATATTAGGAGATACCGCCATGACGACCCTACTACGTATTCGGCCTGGCCTGGTTGGCATCGTCGCCCTGGTATTGCTAGGCCTCGGCGCCTGGAGCGCCTGGGGGCGCAGCCCACGGCAACGCAATGAGGCGCAACGTGAGCTGGAACAGCCGGCTGCCATCCCACCTATCGACGCTCGCACGCCCCCCGAGCTGTCTACTGCCACCTTTTCGCTCGGTTGATTCTGGGGCCCTGACGCCCAGTTCGGGCGCCTTGAGGGAGTATACCGCACTCGCGTGGGCTATGCCGGTGGCGCCGCGCCAGACCCCGCCTATCACGCTATCGGAGACCATAGCGAGACGGTACAGATCGACTTTGACCCTACGGTGATCAGCTATGAGGCGCTCCTTGACGAGTTTCTGGCGGCCCATAACCCGACGCAGCAGGCCTTTTCACGACAATACGCCTCGCTGATCCACTATCACGACGAGGAGCAGCGCCTGGCGGCTGAACGGGCTCTGGCTGACTATCATCAGCGCACTGGCCGGCCGGTCTACACCCAGCTTGTGCCGCTTGGCGTCTTTACCCTGGCCGAAGACTATCACCAAAAGTATCAGCTGCGCCAGGTGCCCGAGCTAGAGACGCTCTTTGAGCGTATCTATCCGGACTACCGCGACCTGGCGAACTCGACCGCTGCCACGCGTGTCAACGCCTATGCAGGCGGGCATCTACCCATCAACGGTTTGGCCGCCGAGAGCGAGGCGCTGGGTCTTGTCCCAGAGGCGCAAGAAGCACTGGTCAGGGCTGTGGCGCGGTGGTATCCTTAGTCACGACGCAAAGAGGATGCCCACATGCCCACCGGCAAGCCCACCAACCTGCGTGAGATGGAGCGACGCCACGAGCGACAGCTCGTCTGGCTGGCCGCCGCGATGCTCCTCGTTGGTGGGGGCCTCCTCATTGCGCTGATTTGGGGCTGGGGGCGGCTGCTGGGTGCCTTGCCCTTTCTGGCGCTGGGCGCTGCGGCGGTTGTGGCGCTGTATGCGCTGGTGGGCTGGCTCACCCGCTGGGCAGAGCAGTGATTCGCAGAGATTGAGCAACCTGTTCCATGTTGGCGCGTATACTTTGCAGAGTGTGATCGATCGCCGACGTGGGTTCGTCGGCGTAAGGAGAGGACAACATGCCTGACGAGTTCGAGACGCGCAAATTGGACGAGGAGATGGCTGCGGCGGGCGCCGAGCCGCGTGACGATGCTGGGCAAGACACCACCTGGGAAGAGTTCAAGGTGGCGGGCTCAGAGATCGTCGACAAGGTCAAAGAGCTGCTCCATGAGGGCAATGTGCGGCGCATCGTCATCAAGCAAGAGGGCCGTACCGTCTTTGAACTGCCGCTCACTATCGCTGCAGTCGGCGTTATCGTGGCGCCGGTGTTGGCTGCCATCGGCGCCTTTGCGGCGTTGGCCACCAACTGCAGCATCGTGGTCGAGCGCATCGTCGAGTAGAGTATTGCCCCA
>JAAYDS010000190.1 GCA_012729155.1 Chloroflexota bacterium
GCTGGTGCAGCGCGCTATGTGGCCGCGGCTGCTCGCCGGGCTGGGGGCCGTAACCATCGTCGTGCTGACGCTGTTTGCACGAGGCCTCTATGGGCAGGCGCTCAGCGAGTATTTTCGCGCCCTCCCCACGGCACTGTATGAGATATCGCGGGCTGAACTGGCCACCGTAACCCTGGCGCCTTTGGGCCCGACGGTCACCCCTCCCGTGCTTGCCACCGTAACACCGAGCGTCACGCCAACGCCTGCCGCAACAAACTCACCGATACCCTCGCCGACCGTTCCATTGGCGGAGACGACGACGCCCACACCGTCAGGCGTCCAGGATGCAGCCGATGGCGCCGGCTGATCTGGCCATACGAGCACCGGGCGATGTCTACGATGGCCCGCAACGCGACCTCATGCTACAATCAGATAGTTTGACGTAATGTGGAGATGACTGAACCATGAGCGATGAACTACAGCAGGCTGTGTCGGCGCTGGCGGGAGAGGCGCCCATTGGGCGCACGCTGCTGTTGCCCTTTTCTGGCCTGGAGCGTGCCGCCGCCTTGCGGCTACCCCGGCTGCTGGCCGCCTTCTCTATAGAGCGCCAAAGACAGATTGTCGAAAGCCTCGTAGGCGAGGGCGAGCGCAGCTTTGATGTGGATTTTGGCCTGGTCTATCGCGCGCTACTCAGCCACACAGATGCAGAGATACGACGCTTGTGCATCGAGGGTCTGTGGGAAGACACCCGCCTCGATCTGGTACCGCTGCTGTTGCAGGCCCTAGAGTCTGATCCCGATACGAGCGTTAGGGCGGCTGCTGCCGAGGCCATGGGGCGCTATATCTATGCGGGCGAGGTGGACGAACTGCCCGCCAGTCGAGCCCGCGCGATTCGACAGGCCCTCGAGCAGCAGTACCTCATGGATGACGTGCCGTTGGACATAGCTCGGCGAGCGCTGGAGTCGCTGGCCTACATCAACGACGACACCATCAAGGCCTACATCGATCGTGCCTACAGCAGTGATCGCGAGGAGATGCGCCAAAGTGCAGTGTTCGCTATGGGCCGCAGCGCCGATCCCTGTTGGGCCGATATCGTGTTGGCAGAGCTGTACAGCGACAGCGCTACCATGCGGTTTGAGGCAGTGCGCGCCTGTGGCGATCTGCAGTTGCGTGAGGCAGTGGACTCTCTCGACCACATTGTGAACGGGCGAGACATTGAGCTTCGCCTCATGGCGGTGCAGGCGCTGGGGCAGATCGGCGGCGAACGCGCGCGCAAGCTGCTCGAACGCTATCAGGAGGCTGACGACCCCGATCTGGCCGAGGCCGCTGAAGAGGCGCTCGCGGAAAGCTCGCTGGCGGATATGGTGTTTGATATGCTGGTTGTCGATCCCCTCGACGCCGACCTGGTGGCGGATGACCAGGCTGACGAGGGCGACGAGGAAGAAGATGCTTACCGGGCCGAATTCCACGCCTATACACATGAGGACGATGACCAAGATGATGAATGGCCCGATGAGTATCTCTCGCTCGAGTAGCGAACCGGCCGGCATGCACCAACGTCTGGTGGCACGTGTGCATGGGCGCGTACAGGGCGTCAATTTCCGCTATCAGACGGCGATGCGGGCTCGAGCGTTGGTTTTGACCGGCACCGTGTGCAACCGCCTCGACCGCACGGTCGAGGTGGTTGCTGAGGGACCTCGCCCACAGTTGGAGCAGTTGCTCGCCTGGCTTTGGGAGGGACCCAGCATGGCCCACGTGCAAGACGTCCAGGCATCATGGTTATCGGCCAATGGTGAGTTCTCCAGTTTTGAGGTGCGATAGCAGATGAGGCATAACCCCGAACGGCTCGCCTGGCTCGTGCTGGTGGCCGCCTTTGCGATCTTTTGTCTGCTGGCGGTGGCGGTGCCACTGGGCATCCACTGGCACTTGCACTATGCCGAGGTCAAAGACCAGGCCGCGATCGAGTCGCTGTTGGGCACGATCGCAGTCGAACCGTTGGCGGGCACAGGGCCAGTCCCTTTGACCAAGGGTTCAGGCATGCTGGCGCCAGAGGGTACGGTGGTGTACGTCGACGAGACCTCTGAAGCGTTGCTCACTTTCCCTGACCAGAGCTTTATGCATGTGTATCCGGGCTCGACGGTGCGGCTCGACCAGTTGCGCTCACCACGCTATCGCGCCGGAGAGCGACCGGTGACCATCTATGCTACCCTGCTGGGCGGGCGCGCACGGGTGGGCAGCGCCGTGCTGGCTGAACGCGACCTCGATATGGTCGTCAAGACGGCTGCGGCCACGGTAGAGCTATCAGAGGACGGCAGCTTCTTGCTCGATGTGGGAGCGGCAGGCACTGAAGTGGCGGTCTACCGCGGACATGCAGTGGTCTCGGCCAAAGGCGCCAACGTGCTGGTTCAGGAGCGTGAACGCACAACCATCGCCCCCGACGAGCGACCGGCTGGAGTGGTTGGTGTGGCCCGTAACCTGGTGAAAAACAACAACCTGCGCCCTCCCCTTGACGAATGGCTGGTATATAACGAGCAGGGCACCGACAACGGCCAGGTTGGTGGGCAAGCTGACGCCGTGGTCGATAGCGGTGTGAGCGCCGTGCGACTGTGGCGCACCGGCGGACAGGGTGACCATTGCGAGACAGTGCTCGAGCAGACCATCGATGCCACCTTGCCCGAACCCGCCACATCGCTCGCGGTGCGCGCAACACTCAAGGTGCGCTATCAGCAGCTCTCAGGGGGCGGTTATCTCGCATCCGAGTATCCGCTGATGATCCGCCTGACCTATCGCGATCAGTATGACAGCGAGGTCGAGTGGATTCAGGGCTTTTACTACCAGAACGTGGATGGGAACCCGACGACCTATGGGCTGCAGATCCCCCGTGACCGCTGGTATGTATTCGAGTCGGAGAACTTGCTCGAGGCCCTACCGCTCAAGCCAGTACGCATCATGTCGCTCCGTGTATATGCTTCGGGCTGGGACTATGACAGCCTCGTATCGGACATCAACCTGATCATCGAGTAGCCAGCGCTTGCTCGAGCTGGGTCTTGTAGCGCCGGCGCACACCAGCCAAAAGATCGAGATAGCCAGGTGAGGCATAGTCGGGATAGGTCCAAGGCTGGGGCTGCCAGGCGCCGTGCTGGTAGCTCAGCGTGACCTCGGCATAGATGCCCTGCGCCAGATAGATGCGATGCCACTGGTTCTTGGTCGTGGCCAGCACCAGCTTGGCGAGTGAGACGTA
>JAAYDS010000191.1 GCA_012729155.1 Chloroflexota bacterium
GCCATCCGCGTGGGTAACTATCCGGTCGAAGTTCGAATGTCCAGGGCATCGACCCGAGCGCGCATCTATGGCATCGATCGGGTCGAGTTCCCCAAGGTGGCCTTTTTCCGCGAAGACTTTGCCTGGAGCAACCTGGGCGTGCTGATGAACCGCCTGGCTCTGGACAACTCGGCGGTGCTGGTGAACCCTGGCTTTTTGCGTGATTTCACCCTCGGCGTGGGCGACCGCGTGCCTATCACCATCTCGGTGTATGGCGAACGACGCGAGGTCGATTTCATCATCGCTGACGTCATTGATTACTTCCCAACATTCTACCCTGATGACCAGAACGACATCGACTACTTTTTCGTCGGCAACCTCGATTATATCTTTGAACAGATGGGTGGTGAGTATCCTTACGAAGTGTGGATCAGCACCGAGCCCGAGGCAGAGATCGAGAAAATCGTCGACGACCTCAAGCAGTACGACATCAACGTGGTGTCGGCCTATAGCAGCTCCAAAGCCATCGAGCAGGAACAGGCCAAGCCTGAGCGTACCGGCGTGTTCGGCATTCTCTCGGTGGGATTTGTGGCTGCGGCGTTGCTCACCGTGCTCGGCTTTTTGCTGCACACCTATATCTCTTTCCGGCAGCGCTACATCGAGTTCGGCGTGATGCGCGCCATCGGCCTCTCGGTGGGGCAGATGATCGGCTTTCTGGGCATCGAGCAGCTCACCCTGATCGTCTCGGGGATCACCTCAGGCACAGTCATCGGGGTGTGGGTGAGCCGGCTGTTCATCCCCTTCTTGCAGGTGGGCGGCTCACAGAATGCTACCATCCCTCCCTTCGTGGTGCTGATCGCCTGGGGAGATATCATTCGCATCTATGCTGTGTTTGCGGTGATGCTCTTGGCCGCCGTGGGCAGCATGATCTACTTCCTGCTGCACCTGCGCATCTTTGAAGCCGTCAAACTTGGAGAGGCGGTCTGATATGGCTTCTAATGGACCGATGATCCTGTGTGATAGCCTCGTCAAGATCTACAAAGTGCAAGACTTGGAGGTCTTTGCGCTGCAAGGTCTCGACCTGGTGATCGAGCGAGGCGAATTCATGGCCCTGGTGGGCCCCAGCGGCTCGGGCAAGTCGAGCTTGATGAATATCCTCGGAGGACTCGACCGCCCTTCGGCGGGCAAGGCCATCGTCGACGGGCAAGACTTGCTCAAACTGTCCAACTTTGCGCTAACCCGCTATCGTCGGCAAAAGGTCGGCTTTGTCTGGCAGCAACCGTCTCGTAACCTCATCCCCTATCTTTCGGTCGAAGAGAACGTCGAACTCCCGATGATCGTGGCCGGCATGCCCTACAATGAGCGCAAGGCCTGGACCAAAGAGTTGCTCGAGGCCGTCAACCTTTGGGACCGGCGCCACCATAGCCTGGCACAGCTATCGGGCGGTGAGCAGCAGCGTACCGCCATCGGCGTTAGCCTGGCCAACAAGCCAGTGTTGCTGCTCGCAGACGAGCCTACCGGCGAGGTTGACACTTCGACAGCCCAGGTCATCATGGATACGCTGCGCTTGCTCAATGAGCAGTATGGCCTGACGATCCTGCTGGTGACGCACGACATCCGCGTCTCGGACCAGGTCGACCGTGTGGTGACCATCCGTGACGGCCGTACTTCGAGCGAGCGTGTGCGGCGCTTGCGCGACCAGGAAGTCGCTCAAGACACCGACACGGATGACCAGGATGCCGAGGCTCAAGAGACACCCGCAGCAGTGGCCGACTATCATGAGTATGTGGTGGTCGACTATGCCGGACGTTTGCAGATCCCACGCGAATATCTCGAAGCGATGGGCATCTCTGATCGCGCCCAGGTCGACCTGGCCGACGACGGCATCATTGTGCGGCCAGCACAGGGTGTGGTCGATGCCTCGGCACAGGCCGCGCGCGTCTCTGAGGTGGCCGAGAGCTGGGGGCCTCAGCAGCAGTCCAAAGATTGGCGACTTCGCCTTGCCGACGCCAGCCGCGGGCTGCGTGGGTTGCTGCGGCAGAAAAAAGAAGAGTAGGAAGGTTGATTCGTGAGCGAGAGCAACGGCGACCTGGTAATCAAGAGCCAACACGTCACGCGCATCTATCATGTAGATGAGATCGAGGTCCATGCCCTGCGAGGGGTGGATTTCTGGGTGCGCCCCGGCGAGTTCATTGCCCTGATGGGCCGTTCTGGCTCGGGCAAGACCACCCTGATGAACATTGTCGGCGGGCTAGACCACCCCACCGAAGGACATGTGTATCTGTTCGGCAACGACATCGCAGCCTACAACGATATCCAGCTCACCACGCTACGGCGTCATCGCATCGGCTTTATCTTTCAGTCTTTTGCGCTGATGCCCACCATGTCAGCTTTCGAGAACGTCGAACTTCCCATGCGCTTGATCGGCGCCGGGCGCCGCGAGCGCCGACAGCGCGCCATGGAATGCCTGGAGCTGGTGGGCCTGACGCGTTGGGCAAGCCATCGGCCACAAGAGCTGTCGGGTGGCCAGCAACAGCGTGTGGCCATCGCACGAGCGCTGGTAAACCGGCCTGGGCTGATACTGGCAGACGAACCTACGGGCGAGCTCGATAGCGTCACCGGTCGCTCGATCTTTGAGCTGTTCAAGAGCATCGTGCACGAAGAGGGCATGACCCTCGTGACCACCTCGCACGACCCAGTCGTGCGCGAGTACGCCGACTATACCTACGAGTTGGCCGACGGCCACGTGCTCAACGTACGCTAGACGTCGCATTTCGCTGTAGCGGCGGAGCAAGTGCGCTCCGCCGCTCTGCTTTCGCCGCTTCAGATGGCTGGGTGGCCACTTGTCAGCCCAAGTCGCGAGAGCTAATATGGAGTCTACTTGGCTGCGAGGCGCGGTCATACGTTCGAGGAGGAGTAAGCCATGGCCTATCTCATTGGCATGGATGTAGGCACTACTGGCACCAAGGCGCTGCTGATCGACGAAACGGGCGCCGTGCGCGCCAGCGCCACCAGCGAATACCCAATGTACACGCCGCGCCCACAGTGGGCCGAGCAAGACCCGCACGACTGGTGGCATGCCACAGTCGATGCGTTAGGCCGTTTGCTGCAACAAGCCGAGATCAAGGGCGATGAGATCATGGCCATCGGCCTGACGGGCCAGATGCACGGCATGGTCATGCTCGACGCCAAAGGTGAGGTGCTGCGGCCCTGCATCATGTGGAACGACCAGCGCACCGCGGCACAGTGCGAATGGATCATGAACACCGTGGGGCGCGAGCGCTTTCTGGACCTGACCCTCAACCCGGCGCTGCCGGGGTTCACTGCCCCCAAGATCATCTGGACACGCGAGAACGAGCCAGAGGTCTATGCACAGGCAGCCCACGTGCTGTTGCCCAAAGACTATATCCGTTACAGGCTCACCGGCGTGTATGCCACCGAGGTATCTGACGCCTCTGGCACCGTGTTGCTGGATGTGGCTCGCCGTGAATGGAGCGCCCCCGTGCTCGAGGCGCTGGGCATCCCCCCGAGCTGGCTCCCTGAGGTGGTCGAATCGCCGACCATCACCGGTCGTATCACCGCCGAGGTGGCCGAGGCGACGGGCCTCAAGGCAGGCACGCCTGTGGTCGGTGGCGCTGGCGACCAGGCGGCGAGTGGCGTGGGCACCGGCATCGTCGAGCCTGGCCTCGTGTCGGTGACCATGGGCACCTCGGGCGTGGTGTTCGCCTATACCGAAGAGCCTAGCCGCGACCCCGAGGGTCGTCTGCATACCTTTTGCCATGCCGTGCCCGATCGTTGGCACGTTATGGGTGTGACGCTATCTGCCGGCGGCTCCTTCCGTTGGTTCCGCGATGCCCTGGGCCTCGAGGAGCGCAACGTGGCCCGGCTCACTGGCGTGGATACCTACGAGATCTTGACCGCCGAGTCGGCCCAGGCGCCAGCCGGCTGCGAAGGCCTGCTGTTCTTGCCCTATCTCACCGGCGAGCGCACGCCGTACCCTGATGCCAACGCGCGCGGCAGCTTTGTAGGCCTCACCCTGCGGCACGACAAACGCCACATGGTGCGCGCCGTGCTCGAGGGCGTGGCCTATAGCCTGCGAGACTGTATCGAGCTCTTCCGCGACCTGGCCATCCCCGTGAACCAGGTGCGCGCAGTAGGGGGTGGCGCCCGCAGTCTGGTGTGGCGGCAGATCATCGCCGATGTGTTCGGCACCGAGCTGGTGACCATCAATGTAACCGACAGCACAGCTTTTGGCGCTGCGCTGTTGGCGGGCGTAGGAGCCGGTACCTTTGGCTCGGTGCCCGAGGCTTGCGCCCAAACAATCCACATCGTCGACCGCGTCGAGCCCATAGCCGCCAACGAGACCGTCTATAACGAGTACTATCCGGTGTACCGTTCGCTCTACCGATCTCTCAAGCCAGCGTCAGACGCCATCGCTGCGATAGGGGCCAGATGATCAGGAAAGACAATGCAGCACATCGCTCACCGGTGCTGGGCTTTAACGGCGCCTGCGCCACCAGCCAACCATTGGCCGCTCAGGCCGGCCTGCAGATGCTGCTTGAGGGTGGCAATGCCGTCGACGCTGCCTTAGCGGCCATCACCACACTCAATGTCGTCGAGCCGATGAGCACCGGCATGGGTGGAGACCTCTTTGCCCTGGTGTATGTGGCCTCCGAGCGCAAGGTGTATGCCCTCAATGCCAGCGGTCGCTCGGGCGCTGCGTGGAGCTATGATGCCTATCGCGCCCACGGCATGGAGAGCGTGCCCGAACGCGGCGCGTGGGCGGTGACGGTGCCCGGAGCAGCTGACGGCTGGTTCCAGCTCAGCGCAAAACTGGGGCGCTTGCCCTTTGACAGGGTGTTGCAGAGCGCCATCGGTTATGCGCAGGAGGGCTTTGCCGTATCGCCCATCGTCGCCGACGTGTGGCGCTCTTGTGAGGCGCTCTTACAGGGCGACCCCGAAGCGGCGCGCACCTATCTACCCAAAGGGCGTGCGCCCCGCGTCGGCGAGCGCTTTTATCAGCCAGACTTGGCCTACAGCCTGACCCTACTGGCTCAGCAGGGCCCCGATGCCTTTTACCGCGGACCCATCGCGCGGGCCATCGCTAGCACCGTGCAAAAGCACGGTGCGCTGCTCACAGAGGACGATCTGGCGGCACACACCTCTACCTGGGTCGAACCGCTCAGCACCAACTACCGCGGGCTCGACGTATGGGAATGCCCGCCGAACGGTCAGGGCATCGTCGCGCTCGAAGCGCTCAACATCCTCTCAGGCGTCGATCTCGCCAGCATGCCCTTTGACGCTCCCGACACCGTGCATTACAAAACCGAGGCGATCAAGCTCGCCATGGCCGATGCCCTAGGCTATGTGGCCGATCCGGAGCATGTGCACGTGCCGGTGGCTGAACTGCTCTCTCCCGCCTACGCGGCGCAACGCCTGGCCGAGATCGACATGCGGCGCGCCATACCCGACCCGTTGCCAGGGTTGCATCTGGGCAACGATACTGTGTATGCCACCGCCGTCGATGGCGAAGGCAATGCCGCGTCGATCATCAACAGCATCTTTCTGGCGTTCGGATCGGGCCTGGTGGCCGAGGGTACCGGCATCTGCCTGCAAAACCGCGGGAATCTCTTCGTGATGGACCAGGCCCACCCCAATTGTATCGCGCCCAACAAGCGCCCCTTCCATACCATCATCCCCTGTATGGCCACCGAGAACGGCTCGCTGCGCATGAGCTTTGGCGTGATGGGCGGAGCGATGCAGCCACAAGGCCACGTACAGGTGCTCACCAACATGCTCGACCACGGCATGGATGTGCAGGCGGCCATCGACGCACCACGCTTTTACTATCAACCGGGCTTGACGCACCTGATTGAGCCCTATTTCGCCGATGAGACGTTGGCCGAGCTGCGCCGCAGGGGCCATGACCTCACCCTCGACGAGGGCGGCATCTTTGGTGGCGCGCAGATCATCATGGTGGATCCAGACAGCGGCGCTCTGGTGTGCGGCTCAGAGCCGCGCAAAGACGGTTGCGCTGTCGCCTATTAGCATCGTTGGCGTGAGGAGAATGATCATGGACAAGATTCGTGTTGGCATCATCGGCGGCGGCGGCATCGCGCGCGGCGCTCATATCCCTGGCTACCAAAAGCTGAGCGACGTGCAGATTGTGGCCGTTGCCGATGTGGCGCCCGGCAAAGCCGAGGAGACGGCCGGCCTGCACGGCATTCCCGCGGCTTACGCAGACTATAACGAGATGCTGGACAAAGAGGGCCTCGACGCCGTTTCGGTGTGCACACCCAATGCCTATCACAAAGCACCCACCATCGCCGCGCTGCAGGCGGGTTGCCACGTGCTCTGTGAAAAGCCCATCGCTATGAACCTGCAAGAGGGCCGCGACATGGTCGAGGCCGCCTACAAGGCCGGCAAGACGCTGCAGATCGGCGTGAACCAGCGGTTCAGCCCCGAGGCGCAGGTCCTCAAGCGTTTTGTCGATGCGGGCGAGCTGGGCGACATTTATTACGGCGAGGCAACCTACCTGCGGCGCCGGGGCATCCCCAC
>JAAYDS010000022.1 GCA_012729155.1 Chloroflexota bacterium
CTGGCGAGCCCTACAGCGATGCCCGCTAGCACGATCTGAACTGTGTGCGCATCTACAGCAGGCGATAGCCTGGGGAGCCAACCGGCTGCATAGCAGCACAACAAGCCCGCCAGGCCGCCGACCACATAACCTCCGACAAGCCGGCGCGGTTGCGCCGAAGGGGCGCTGGGCATAGCAAAGGCGATGAAAGTGGTGGCCCCCAGAGAGGTAACGATGGCGGTATGCAGGATGAGATCTAGCACCAGCATGATGCCGATGATGGCCACGCACGCCAGCAGGCTCTGAAGCAAAAAGCGCCGCGCCGAGGGCCCAGGGCAGCCATTCGAAACATTGCTGGCACTCAAGGATTCTGACGTCGCCTCAACAGGTTGAGCCAGCCGATCATACACCCCTTGTGAGCAGCCTCCGGAGAGCCATCTGGCATGGGTTCGGGCACATTAACAGGGCCACTGGGCGGATAGCTGGGCTCAACTGAAAGCGGAATGCCCAGCGCTGCGAATAGCCGTCGGCCGTCGGCCAACCCTTTCCCCTGAGCGTTGGCATCGGTGCCGAGGTCCAGCGCCGACTGCATGATCAATTCCTTGAGCTCACTGGGACGCAGACTGGGCTGTGCCTGCAAGGTCAGCGCACAGAGCCCCGCGGCCATGGGACAGGCCATGCTGGTGCCCGAGATAGCAGTGTACCATTGACCCTGGGGGGTGCCCAAAGCTGTTCCGGTTGCTCTCGCGGCCACGATCTCACTGCCGGGAAGCACGACATCGGGCTTGATGCGACCGTCGACAGTCGGTCCGCGTGAAGAGAATGGAGCAATGTTATCGGCCCGATCGATGGCGCCAACAGTCAGCACTTTCTCCGCAGAGCCTGGCGAGCCGATAGTCATGCGGCCGGGCCCGGTGTTGCCTGCTGCGACGCAGACCATCACCCCCAAGTCGACGGCGGCGTGGCACAACTCGACCAGCGGATCTTCTCCCGCCAGAGGGCCGGCGCCACCAAGAGATAGACTGATGATTTGCACCCCGGCCGACACTGCCCAGTCGATGCCCGCCATGACATCGCTCATCATGCCGTTGCCGTACGCGTCGAGCACACGTGCCGAGACCACTGTGGCGCCTGGTGCGACGCCCCTATAGCGGCCGTCGCTGGCCCTGCCCGTGCCTACTGCAATGCCTGCGCAGTGCGTGCCGTGACCGTTGTTGTCGAATTCGCCGTCGCTGGTGAAATCCAGCATGTCGACGATGCGCCCCTCTAGATCGGGATGCTGCGGATCTACGCCAGTGTCGACGATCGCAATAGATACCCCGGCGCCATCGTAGCCCGTTGCCCAGATGTGGGGCACACCCACATGGGCCGGAGCCTGGTCCATGAGGGCGTGAACCGGGCTGTCCTGGTATATTCGCACCACCTCATCATCCTGTTCAAGTGCCGAGATGGCCTCGAGCGTCGCATGGGCATGGGCAAACGGCGCCACGCGATACTGGTAAGACTGTCGCATTCCCGCCGTGAGTTGGGCCTGACGCATCAGACGGCGCTTGGGCACATACTGGATGATGATCGGCAGTTCCTGATCACCGCGCACGGTAGACATGCTGCTGAGCAACTGGCTGGTGATCTTGCGACGAGGGCTATTCATGGGCCTGCCTTTCCAGCGCGCTCACGCTGGTGTCGAGAGAGAGCCGCACAATCCACGGTAGCTGGACGATCATCAAAGCTGTCTCGCCATCGCACACCAGGGTCAGAGAGTTGGTGAGCCGGATGGCGTGAACCACCACCGCGCCGAGCGAGAGCAACTCTTGCTGCCGTTCCAGCAGATCGCCCTGAACCTTCACGATGATGCGGGTCGCTCTGTTTGGGTGGTCTCGCCAGGACGAAAGTAGCTCGGCTGGAATCTGGGCCACAGCGTGTCTCCATCATTTCTCATAGCTCGCATCGTATGCAAGATGGCTGACACTGACAAGCCGCAGCCGCACCTTCACGTGGTGCGCTGCGGCTTGATGGAGGGGAATCAGGGCTGCGGACAAGCGGCAGGATCGTAGGCCTGTCCCTCACCGAGCACCTGGTGCACCAGTGGCATCCAAGCACTGATCTCGATACTCTGCGGGCACTTTGGCTCGCACTCGCGGCATTGGATACAGGCGCTGGCACGTGCGCCCTCTTCGCTGTGCAGGTAACGCCGTCGCATCTCGGGCATGACGTCGAACATCACACCCTCGTTAAAAACCTCAAAGTTGTGTGGGATATTCACCCCGTTGGGGCAAGGCATGCAGTACTCACAGCGTGTGCAGGGCACCGGACACAACTCGTTGTAGCGCTCACGCGCCGTCGTGACGGTGGCCAGGTCACTTTGTGTCAGCAGCCCCACGCCAGAGCGGGCGGCAGCGCCGACGTTCTCCATCACCTGCTCGAGGCTGCTCATGCCGCTGAGCACGAGCGATACCTCGGGCTTGTTCCACAACCACTGCAGGCCCCACTCGGCTGGCGACCACGTGCGCCCTGAAGCATCCCAAACAGCCTGCACCGCGGCCGGAGGGTTTGCGAGGCGCCCACCCAGCAGGGGCTCCATCACTACGATGCCGAGGCCACGCTCAGCAGCATAGCGCACGCCAGCCGTGCCCGCCTGTATGTCCTCGTTCATATAGTTGTACTGCACCTGGCAGAACTCCCAGCCGTCATAGCCGTCGACGATCGATCTGAACGCATCGACGTCATCATGGAACGAGAACCCGATATGACGGATGTCGCCGGCGGCGCGTCGACGTTCTAACCAGTCGATCACGCCGAACTCGACCGATTGCTGCCAGCTTGAGCCGCGCAGGGCGTGCAGCAGGTAAAAGTCGAAATGGTCTGTGCGAAAGCGTTCGCGCTGTTCCTCAAAGAGACGATCATAGTCATCAGGCTTTTCCACGATGCGCACGAGCATCTTGGTGGCCAGCAAGACCTTGTCGCGCTGGCGCGTCTCTTGGAGAAAAGCGCCCACGAAACGCTCGCTGCTGCCGCCATGGTATGGGTAGCCATTGTCTAGGTAGTTGACGCCATGGGCGATGGCTGCGTCTAGCATAGCTGCGGCCTGGTCTTGGTCGATGACAGCGTGGTCGTCGCCCAGCGTCGGAAAGCGCATGCAGCCAAAGCCGAGCGCAGATACAAGTTCTCCGGTCTTGCCCAAGGTTCGGTATTGCATCGATCCACTCCTCTCATCACTCTAGGGCTCTTGGATCTGTGGCGTCTCGGCCGTGGCCTTTTGCGCCAGTGCATAGTTCTGCTGTGCTTCGTCCATATGGGCCAGCATGGCGGCTCGTGCCAGAGCCGGATCGCGTGCGTTGATCGCCTCGAGGATCTGCGCGTGGCGGGCAACGCCCTGCTCAGCGGCACGCTGTGAGTGCAGCGCTGTGCGGATGGTGCCCGAGAGCAGGTGGGTGATGGTGCCAAGCAGAAGGCCGTAGAGGCTGTTTTGCGTGGCCTGAGCCAGCGCGAGATGAAAGGCCACGTCTAGCTCGGCATAGCGGTCCATATGGGCAGCGCTCGCCAACTGCTCACAGAACCCTTGCAGCGCCATCAGGTCTTCTGGCTGAGCGCGGATTGCTGCCTTGGCAGCAATGTCGATCTCGAGGGTGCGCCGCACCTCAAAGATGCGTGATACCAGATCACCGTCGCGTTGCAGCCGCAACAGCAGCTCAAATGGCGCAGCGGCCTCGCGAGCGGTTGGCCGGCATACAAAGGTTCCGCAGCCTGGCCTGACTCTGACCAGGCCACGCGCCGCGAGGGTTCGCAACGCCTCACGCACAACGCTGCGGCTCACCCCGAGCGCCTCGGCGAGCTCACGCTCAGCAGGCAGTCTCTGATCTGGTGCGAGAGAGCGCGCCACGATCAGCTCTTGTAGCTGATCGGCCACCTGACTCGACAGCTGTGCTCTCTGAAGAGTGAGCCCGTACTTTTCCATGCACCTCACCACTGGTCTATTGGTCTGACCACAGGCAGTATAGCCGGGAGCGGCTTCACGGTCAACCACTTGACGTGCGAACAATCGTTCGGCATACTGGCCGCGCTGGACGCGATGGGGAGGACAGATGGAGCTACTGCCTGGCCAGCAAAGAATCGTTCAGTTTGCGAGGCGTGGTGGCGGCGGACTGGTAGCAGTGGGGCCGCCAGGTACGGGCAAGAGCACGGCGTTGGCAGCTAGGCTGGTGGCCCTCGCGTCTGAGGGGCGCCGGCCCTACGAACTGTTGGTGCTCGTCGCACAGCGCGCCCAGGCGACACGCTACGAGCGCGCGTCGGCGCTCTCTCGGGCGCCAACGCGCGGGGGCGCAGAAATCGTTACCTACTATGGCCTGTGCCGGCGTCTGGTGGGCCTCTTTTGGCCGCTCATCGCTGAGCAGGCTGGCATGGATCCACGTGGAGAACCGACCTTCCTGACCATTGAGACCACCCAGTACCACATGTGGCAGATTGTCGCGCCGTTGATGCGAGAGGAGGGCTACTTTGCCGAGCTGGCTATTCGCCGAGATCGGCTACTGTCACAACTGATCGACAACCTCAACAAATCGGCGCTGGTAGGCTTTGACCATACGGACATCTATGCACGTCTGCGTAGTGCCTGGGTAGGAGATGTGGATCGCATCAAGACATATTGGCAGGCGCAAGATTGCGCCGCTCGCCTGCGGTCATTGTGCCGCGAGCGTAACTTGCTGGATCTGTCTCTGACAGTCGAGCTGTTCGACCGCTATCTGCTGCCCGAGCCCACCTTTCAGCGCTATCTGCAGGCGCGCTATCGTCATCTCCTCGTGGATAATCTCGAGGAGAATGTGCCCGTGGCTCAGAGGTTAGTCAGTTGGCTGCTGCCGCACTGCGACTCGGCGGTGCTGGCGATCGATGAAGGAGGGGGGCATCGCATCTTTTTGGGGGCAGATGCCGACGGTGCGGATCAGGTGGCTAAAGAGTGTAGTGCCCGTGTCGAGCTGACGGCTGCCGCGGCAGGTCTGCCTGACGCGCGCATCTTTGCGGCTGCGGTGAGTCGCGCGTTGCGTGTGCCTCCGCTACGCGAGCTTGGTGGCGACCCGCGCCAGGCGGTTGAGGTACTGCCCGATGCCAAGTACTGGGTGGGCATGGTGCGTAACGCCGCACAACAGATTGCGGACCAGGTGCGCGCGGGCGTGCCTGCGCATCGCATCGCTGTGGTGGCGCCCTATGTCTCAGAGGTGCTGCGCTTTACGCTGCAAGAGGAGCTGCGCAGCCACGGCATCGGGCTGTTCTTGCTGCGTCCGTCAACAACGCTGCGCGATCAGTATGCGGCCCGCGGTCTGCTGGTGCTCACGGCGCTGGCACACTCCGGTTGGACATTACGGGTTCAGAATGACGTTTGGCGGCCCTCGCAGGCTGAGGTGGCGCTGGCGCTTGAGGTGGCTCTGGGTGACCTCGACCCTCTGAGGGCGCGGATGCTGGCCCGCGTCGCCGCGCCCGCCGGCGCAAGATCGCTACAGGACCTTGCTATGCATGCCGGCGGTGATACCGCGAGCCTGTGGGAGCAGGTTGGCTTTCAGGTCCGTGAGCGCTACCAGGCGCTCCAGCAATGGCTCGCGGCCTATGCCTTGGGCGAACCCCAGGGTTTGGTTGTCTTTCTCACGAACCTGTTTGGCGATGTGCTCTCGCGTGCTGGCTTTGGCCTGCACGATGACGCTGACCGTGTGCGCGCCTGTGCGCGTCTGATCGAATCTGCAGCCAAGTTTACTGCGGCTGTTGGCCGTGGTGACGCCCTGGAGCGTGGTGAGCTCGCCCGCCGCTACGTCGAGCTGGTGTTGGGCGGCATTGCCAGCGCCGAGTACCTCACCGACTGGCCCACAGAGCCGCCACAAGATGCCGTGGTGCTTTCGACCGCGTTTGCCTATGTAACTCGCGACCTGCGCTCTGAGGTGCAGGTGTGGCTCGATCTGGGGGCGGAGGGCTGGTGGGATCGCCCCAACCAGCCGTTGACGCATCCCTACGTGCTCTCGCGAACGTGGCAGGTGGGGCAACCATGGCGCGAGATCGAGGAAGACACGGCGCGGCGCACGGGCCTGGCCAGGCTGGT
Source organism: Chloroflexota bacterium (assembly GCA_012729155.1). Taxonomy (GTDB): domain Bacteria; phylum Chloroflexota; class Anaerolineae; order UBA1429; family UBA1429; genus JAAYDS01. The sequence goes on from JAAYDS010000022.1 coordinate 6,059, forward strand.
GCAGGGTCTCGCGTCGCGCTGTGAGGGGCGCATTTTGTTGGGCAGCAGCGAGCTGGGCGTGGATGGCGCCGAACAGTCTGGGCCCCTTCAGCGGGCTGTGCTGCGAGCGTTTGCCGCAGGGAGAGCACATGGCTGAACAGACCCTCTTTGGCTATCGATTGCGCCCGCACCAGCAACAGGTTCTGGCTTACGAGGGTGGGCGCATGGCCGTATCTGCGGTGCCCGGCAGCGGAAAAACGCTGACGCTGGCCCTGCTGGCGGCTAGGCTGATCGTTGAGGGACACATCGGCGAACTGGGAGAGGTGTTGGTGGTGACGGTACAGAACAG
>JAAYDS010000192.1 GCA_012729155.1 Chloroflexota bacterium
ACAGTGAGGGCGGCCAGCGAATGGGCCAGGGTGTCGTGCAGGTCGCGCGCCAGGCGGTTGCGCTCGCGGCTGACGGCGAGTTGTTCGACGGTGTCGGCGTGGCTGCGCAGGCGCGCCTGGGCCTGTTGCAGGGCGTCGATCTGTTGGCGCTGCCGCTCGGCCAGCACCGCCACAATCAGTGCCAGGGCCAGCATCAGTACGATGCGCCCGATGGCGTCGGCATAGAGCAGCGGCGAGCCCTCGAGCTGCCTGACGATGAGCGCCGTGCCGCCCAGTTGCAGCAGGCCACCCCACAGGGTGCCCAGCCAGGCGCCCAGGCGGCCATAGGCCCAGGCCAGCAGCACCAGGGGGATCACCATGAAGAGAAAGGGCTCGATGAGGGTGACCTGCGCGGCCTCGCGCACCCAGGCGGCGCGTTCGATGACGCCGGCCAGCGCCAGCGGCGAGACGCGCGTGCTCATCAGCAGCATGTCGAGCGCCAGCAACAGCCCCAGCCACCAGGCGCACACGCGCCCTTTGAGCGGCAGCAGCGCCAGCGCGCCCAGGGCCACCAGCGCTGCCATGGCGCGCAGCGGGCCAGCGATAGCCGCCGGTTTGGCCAGCAGCAGCCCCACCAGCCCGACCGCCAGCAGCAGCACGCGGATGGCCAGTACGATCACAAAGATGCGCCGCGCCTCGAGCACGGCCTGTGAACGCTGCTTCATGGCACAAGTATAGCGGGCGTTGGTCATGTGACAAGGCCTCACACCAGCATGGGCCTGGCGGCGCCCCCCCGACGCACCGCCAGCCAGGGCTACTCGTGGCGTAGCGCCTCGATGGGATTGAGCTGCGCCGCACGCGCGGCGGGGTAGGTGCCAAACACCAGCCCCACCAGCGCCGACACGCCCGCGGCCAGGGCCACTACCTGCGGCGTGATGACCGCCGGCACCTCGAGGGCGCGCCCCAACAACGTGGCCGCCTGCCAGCCCAGCGCCAGGCCGATGGCGCCGCCCAGCAGCGTCAGCAGCAGCGCCTCGATCATGAACTGCACCAGGATGGCCGCCGGCGGCGCGCCGATGGCCTTGCGGATGCCGATCTCGCGGGTGCGCTCGGTCACCGTCACCAGCATGATGTTCATGATGCCGATGCCGCCCACCAGCAGGCTGATGCCGGCGATGGCCCCCAGAAAGAGGGTCAGCGTGCCGGTGACGGTGCTGGCCATGTTGAGGATGTCCTCTTGTGCCGTCACCTGAAAGTCGTTGGCGTCGCCCTCGCCCAGGCGATGCTGGCGCCGCAGCACAGCGCTGATCTCGGCGCTGGCCTGGCCCGCCTGCCCCTGGGTGGCCGCCTGCGCCAGGATCATGGTGAGCTTGTGGTCGCCCGAGAGGGTGCGCGCCGTATAGTGGCGGCTCTGAGCGGTGGTCAGCGGGATCCACAGGTTGCGGTCGGTGCCCATCAGGCCGCCCTGCCGCTCGGCCACGCCCACCACGGTGTAACGGGCGCCGTCGATGGTGATGGCGCTTTGGATGGGATAGGCGCCCGCTCCGAACAGCTCTTCGTAGGCATCCCAACCGAGCACGGCCACGCGGGCGGTCTCGGCCAG
>JAAYDS010000193.1 GCA_012729155.1 Chloroflexota bacterium
GCGATGGCCTCGCCCGTCACCTTGTGGTCGCCGGTGGCCATCATCACGCGGATGCCCGCGCCCTGCGCGCGCGCCACCGCCTCGGGCACCTCGGGGCGTGGCGGGTCCATCATGCCGGCCAGGCCCACAAACACCAGCTCAACCGGATGGCCGTACGCGAGGTCCTCTTTGACCCGCTCCACCTCAGCCGGCGCGATGGCCTGATAGGCCAGCCCCAGCACGCGCAGCGCGTCAGACGCCATGTTGTGGTTGGCCTCCAGAATTGCCTCGCGGTCGGCCTCGTCGAGCGGGCGCGCAGCGCCGTTGACGCGCCGCGCCGTGCAGCGCTCGAGCACCGTCTCGGGCGCCCCCTTGACGAACACCAGCACCTCATCGTCGCCGTTGCGATGAAAGGTCGCCATGAACTTGACCTTGCTGTTGAACGGCAGCTCGTCGACGCGGTGATAGCTCTCTTCCAGCTCTTCTTTGTGATGGCCCGCCTTGGCCGCCGCCACCACCAGGGCGCCCTCGGTGGGGTCGCCGCGAATCTCCCAGTCTGCCCGATCATCGTGCTCGTGACGCACCAGGCGCGCATCGTTACACAGCGCGCCGATGCACAGCGCCAGGCGCACCTCAGAGGCCGCGTTGGGGTCGAACGGCTCGCCGCCCATTGTGAACTCGCCCTCGGGCGCAAAGCCCGCGCCGCTCACCGCCACGGCCTTGTCGCCCGCCAGCAGCCGCTGCACCGTCATCTGGTTGGTGGTGAGGGTGCCCGTCTTGTCGCTGCAGATGACCGTCGCGGCGCCCAGCGTGTCTACCGCCGGCAGCCGCCGCATGATGGCCTTGCGCCTGGCCATGCGGTTGACGCCCACCGCCAGGGTGATGCTCATCACCGCCGGTAGTCCCTCGGGGATCGACGACACAGCCCCCGCCAGCGCAAACAGGGCGATCTCGGCAAAGGGCAGCGATAGCGCCAGCCCCAAAACAATGGTGGCCGTGGCCATGCCCAGCGCCAACAGCCCCAGCTTTTTGCCCAGGTCGCTCGTCTGGCGCTGCAGCGGCGACTGGACCTTTTCGGTCTCTTGAATCAGCGTGGCGATCTTGCCCATCTCGGTGTGCGCGCCGGTGGCATACACAATGGCCCGCCCGCGCCCGTTGGTGACGATGGTGCCGCCATACACCAGGTTGGTGCGGTCTGACACGCCCAGCGCCTCGCCCTCGAGCGCGGCCACCGTCTTGGCCGCCGCGATCGATTCGCCCGTGAGCATCGCCTCTTCAACCTCGAGATTGGCCGCCTCGATCAGGCGCGCATCGGCTGGCACCCGCGCGCCCGCGTCGAGCAGGATGATGTCTCCTGGCACGATGCGCCCCGTGGGGATGCTCAGCTCGATACAGTCTCGCACCTCAGGGCAGTCGCGCAGCACGTCGGCCTCGGGGGCGGCCTGCGCCTTGAGCGATTCGAGCGCCTCTTCGGCGCGATACTCTTGGAAAAAGCCGATCGCCGTGTTGAACAGGATCACCACGGCGATCACGATGGCGTCGGCCGTCTTGCCGGCCAGCAGCGAGATGCCCGCTGCCGCCAGCAACACAAACACCAGGGGGTTTTTAGCTGTGCCCAGAGGATGGTCAGCGCGCTGACTTGATGCGCGCTCTCGATCTCGTTCGGGCCATACTCGGCCAGGCGGCGTTCAGCCTCGGCCGATCCGAGCCCACGGGGGCCCGAGTTCAGGGCGGCGTAGGTATCCTCTAGCGAGAGGGTGTGCCAGAGCCTCTGCTGGTCCATGCGTCGCTGACCTCCTTGCGCGTCTAGACACGTCAACAACGCATTGTACCAGAAATGCCCTTGCGCTCCAAGGCGTTATGTCAC
>JAAYDS010000023.1 GCA_012729155.1 Chloroflexota bacterium
TCGCCGCGCATCATCTCGAGCGCCAGCTCCTCTTCGACATAGGCCACCACGGCCGTCGTGTCCTCCTGGCGTATCAGAAAGCAGATACTCTGCTCAGATGAGGACTGGGTGATCATCAAGATGCTGGCGCCGCAACCGGCCACAGCGGTGAACACGCGCCCCGCCACGCCTGGCACGCCCTGCATGCCACGCCCCTCGACGGTGACGATGCTCAGATCACGAATTGCGGTGATGCCCTTGACCACCGGCTCGGCCACCGGCTCGGTGGTGATGAGCGTGCCCGGGTGGTCGGGGTGAAACGAGTTGAGCACCCGCACGGGGATGTTCATCTCGGCCACAGGCTGTATGGTGAGAGGGTGCAGCACCTTGGCGCCAAAATACGAGAGCTCGGCCACCTCTTGATAAGAGATGCCGGGCAGCGTCTGTGCCTCTGGCACGATGCGCGGGTCGGCCGTCATGACGCCATCGACATCGGTCCAGATCCAGACCTCTTCGGCGCCCAGACAACGGCCCAGGATGGTGGCCGAGAAATCGCCACTGCCTCGGCCCAAAGTGGTCATCACGCCATCGAGCGTGGCCCCAACAAAGCCGGTGACCACGGGCGTGATGCCCTGTTCGATCAACGGCAGCAGCCGCGCGCGCGCCCGCTCTTGCGTCTCGTCGAGCAAAGGGGTGGCGCTGCCATAGCTGGCATCGGTGACGATGATCTCGGTTGCCTCGATCATCTGCGCGGCATAACCCTGGCTGCGCATACCAGCGGCCAAAAGGCGCGCCGAGAGGCGCTCGCCGGTGCCCGAAACCGCGTCCATGCCCCGTTCGGTCAGCTCACCCAGGGTGTGGATGCTCTGACACAGGTGCTCAAAACCATCGAGGAGCAGCTGCACCTCGGCTCGCAGACTACGAGCCAAATCAACATCGGGCACACAGGTAGCGATGGCTTCGAGGTGCCGCAGCTCGAGCTCTGAGCGTGTGCGCACAAAAGTCTGCGCATCGCCGGTGGCAGCGCGAGTGGCGGCATCTCGCAGGGCCGTAGTGACACCGGCCATGGCCGAGACAACCACCACCGGCGGCGTGCCCCGCTCGGTGGTCACCTGCCCTGCAAGCCGGGCTGCATTAGCGATGCGCTCGCCTGTGCCAACTGAGGTGCCGCCGAATTTGATCACGATCATGGCCCGCCTCCACATGCACTACGATCTCTTTGGGGGCAACCGCGGCGGCAATGCCAGGGGATTTCGTCATTGAAAGGGGCTACTGTGCCGGAACCCGCGCCCTCTGGGGCTGGCGAGTGATGGGCATTATACGCTCCGTGCAGAGCAGGAGCAAACACTCTGCGAGGCTTGTTGAGCGCTGCACCTGGCCCGCGTATAATGTACGACATGTTGTACCCCATATGACACCGAGGAGCTGACTATGCGCATACGGCATCGCGTGCAAATCGTCGGAGCCCTGCTCTTGCTGGCTATGGCGCTGACGGGGTGTCAACAGCCGGCTGAGCCCACTGCTCGTGTGACGCTCGGCCCGCCGCCGCCGCCCACGATTGCGCATACGGCGACGCCCGAGGTGGCCACGGCGGTAATTCCCACGCCCAGCCCGGCGTCGGCAACCACTGTGCCCACGAGCACGCCCACGCCACAGCGCCCCGAACAGGGCATTGCCCTGACCGTGCTGCATACGAACGATGTCAACGGTTACATCGACCCGTGCGGTTGAGGCGTGCCCAAAGGTGGGTTGGCCCGTCGGGTCACCTGGGCAAAGCAAGAGTTGGCAGCGGCGCAGGGGCCGGTGGTGGTGGTCGATGCTGGCAGTTCGCTGCTCGGCGAGTATGTGGCCCTCAAGAGCGAGGGGCGTGTCATGGTCGAGGCGATGAACCTGGCGCAGTATGACGCCATGGCGGTAGGCCGTATGGATGTACTGCTGGGGTTTGACGTGCTGCAAGAGCGCGCCGCCGAGGCCAGCTTTGCCATCTTGTCGGCCAACATCGTCGACACAGAGACGCAAGAGCTCCTCTTTGAGCCCTATGTGATTGTCGAGCGCGACGGCGTCAGTATCGGCATCCTGGGCATCTCTGATCAGGAGGTGCTGTCGATGCCCGCGACGCGCTCGGCAGCGGCCTTTCTCGATCCCATCGAGACGGCGCAACGCTACGTGTCCGAGTTGCGCGAGCAGGTCGATGTTGTGATCGTGCTGTCGCGGCTGGCCCTCGCCGACAACGAGGCCCTGGCGGCTGAGGTGCCGGGGATCAACGTCATCGTTGGCGGCAAGACGCGCCGGCTGGTCCAAGAGCCACGCCGCGTAGACGATGCCCTGATCACTGAGATGTCTTATAACGGCGAACGTTGCGGCAAGCTGACGGTCTTTGTGGGCGCAGATGGCGCCCCTTATGACTATGTGCAGCAGGTCGTAGCGTTAACGCAGGACTGGCCCGATGACCCCGAGACGGCCGAGTTGCTGGATGAGTATCGCAGACGCTACCCCGTGCTAGAATAGGCAAAGCAAGAGACCGCCCGTGAGGGCGGTCTCTTGCTGATAGATCGAGCGCTAATCCACGTCATCAGGGGTGGGCAGCCCAGATACCTGCGCATAAGGGTCAGGCACGAACAGGCTCTCGTTGTATTTGGCTGCGGCATTCCAGTAGGTCCAGCCGGCGCCGCCGGCATCTTCGGCGCCTTTGCGCTGCTCGAGCAGTTCGGGCAACTCGTAGGATACGCCCAACGAATAGTGCTGTAGCCAAGAGCGCACCAGGGTGTCGGTGCGTGTCTTAACCTTGCGTACGCTGCGGAAAACGACCTCGTAGGGATAGAGTTGCGGGTTGTCATAACCCAGGTTGCCACGGCCAAAGGTCTGTGGATAGAGCATCGGGCAGAAATAGTCTACATAGGGAGCGATGTCCTCGACCCTCTGGCCGATGCCCATGTCGCGCTCCTCGTCCATCCACACAACCAGGCCAAAGACATCGGCCGAGAAAAAGGCTCGTGTGGGCTCGAGCGCGGCGCTGGCTTGCTGGAAGAACTCGGCCATCAGCGCGATGCGATTGTCGAACACGGCCTCTTTTTCATATTCGAGCGTCTTGGTCTCGCCATCAGAGGGGAAACGCACATAGTCGAACTGGACCTCGTCAAAGCCCATCTCAGCCACTTCGACGGCCAGGTCGATGATATAGTCGCGCACGTCCTGCTCAAAGGGGTCGAGCCAGTGCAGTCCTTCACCATCCTTGTACAGGCTGCCATCGAGCCGCTGCACGGCCCATTCGGGCTTTGCTGCGGCAAGCACACTGTCTTTGAACACGACTATCCGCGCCACCACATACAGGTCGCGCTCTGCGCACATATCGAGCAGCTCGGATAGAGGCATCAGCTCCTGGGGCGAAAAGGCGCCGATCTCACGGGCCACCGGGTTGGGCGAATCCCACGCCAGGTAGGCCCAGTCTCCCTTGACGTCGACCGTCACCATGTTGAGCTCGCTGGCGGCGGCCATATCGAGCAGCGCCTCGACGCGATCGGGCAAGGCCAGCAGCCCAAAGGGGATGTAGATGCCCCGAGCCTCGAAAGGCTCTAAAGCGATGTCGAGCCGGCCAATGCGGTCGATGGCCTGCTCTACCAGCCGATAGCCAGGCTGCTTGACCAACAGGCGCTCGTATTGTAGCGCATCGTCAACATCTAGATGACCGCGGTCGTCGCTGCGCACCACCACTGGATCACCGCTGGCTGGATAGAGGATCACACGGGCGTTGGCCAGAGGCTCTCCGCTAACGCTGTTGGTCAACACCAGCATCAGGCGAGAGGGCTTGATGGTCACGGTCAATGGGTCACCCGTAAAGGTTGCCTCTGCGCCGTGATAGCCTTCAGCCGTGACCCGCAACGTCGCACCGGGCTCAGCGTGCACCTGTGCCAGTCCGTCGGCCGCGCTGCTGGCCTGCGCCTCACCGGCCGTCACCAGCGCTTCAGGTATGGGCTGGCCGCTGTCGGCATCTATCACGGTCACCGCGGCAATCCATGGCGAAATGACGACATCGGCCTGCATCTCACCGGCATAGGGCAGTGGCTCGGCCGCGCGATAGCCCGCTGCCTGCACGGTGATCTGCCCTGTAGCGGGCAGATAGGGCATGGCAAAGGCGCCCTGTGCATCGCTGATGGTTGTGATCTCGTCCATCGACAGCGTGGCGCCCGGCACGCCCTGACCAGTGACCGCGTCGAGCACGTGGCCCGAGAGGGTGCGCGGCGTCAGCGCAAAAGCGTGAGACACCGTAGGCGCTTCAGAGGCGAGCATTTCGCTCATCTCGGCTGCCGCGATGGTAACATCGACATAGCCCTCTGCCTGGATGGCAAGCGGCTCACCCAGCGTCAACCGCAGGCTGGCGCCGCCGGCAGCGTCGGTCTGCGCCGTAGCTGCGCCCCAATGCACCGCAGCGCCGGGCACCGGCTCGCCAGTCTCGGCATCAGAGAGCTTGAGCTGTAAAAGACGAGGCGTCAGGCGCACGTCCATGCGTTTGATGATCTGCAGCCGTGCGAGTGACACACCGGCCGCGTGCGACACGTGCGAAGGTGTATCGAACACCAGATCAAAGCTGCCCGCGCCGAGATAGAGTGCGTAGCGGCCGTCCTCATCGGCAACGTAGGTTTCGTCGGCTGAGTGAATCTCAGCGTGCGCCAACGGTTCGCCCGTGTCGGCATCGAGCACACGCCCGGCTACTTTGGGGGTGAGCGTCTGGCAGCCGGCCAACAGCACCAGCGCCAACATGACCGGGACCCAGCGTCGCATAGACAGCATGCGCTTCTCCTCAGTCGCACGTAGGTTGGCGCGATTATAGCATGGCCCCTTGTGGCCACCAATGCCCGCTCCACACGCCGTTGTGAGGGCGCCTCGGCTGTGGTATGATAGCGGCATCTCGCAGGAGGGCCGCAGTGAACGCAGACGCCGCTGCACCGGCGCCAGAGATAGAACGCGCCGAGGTGGTATGGCTGCAACGCCTGGCCGCGCCACACCTCGATATCCGCGAGGTGACCGCCGGTGCGCTCGACGGCCGTGCCATTCGCCTCTCTGGCGAGCTACTCTCGCCCCCAGATGTCCTCTATGCCGCCCTGGCCGGGCCACTGCGCGAGCGCGGCCGCACGTTGTTGCTGCGCCGAGAGGATGGACAGGCCACATTGCTGGCTGTGCAGGGCGTGGTGCGCCCTCAAGAGAACAACCGTTGGCTGCCGGCGGTGCTTGCCGTACTCACCTTTGCGTCGATGGTATTCACCTATGCCATCATGCACAGCTCGAGCGAGGCCATCACCTGGGCCGGCATTCTGGCCGGCCTGGGCGATGCCCTCGCGTTCAGTGTGAGCCTCCTGGCCATTCTGGTGACTCACGAGCTGGGGCATTATCTCACCGCGCGACGTTTTGGTGTAGCGGTATCGCTGCCTTTTTTGATTCCGCTGCCCATGAGCCTCTTGGGCACTATGGGCGCCATCATCCGCATGAAAGACATACCGCCCAGCCGCAAGGCACTGCTGTACATCGGCGCGGCGGGCCCGCTGGCCGGGCTGGCGGTGGGCGTGCCTATTCTGGCCCTTGGCATTGCCCTCTCTGAGGTCACAACGCTGCCCAGTGGGCCAGGTTACATGCTCGAGGGCAACTCGTTGCTCTATGGCGCCCTCAAATTCGTCATCAAGGGGCAATGGCTGCCATCGGCAACGCATGACATCATGCTGCACCCGGTGGCACTGGCGGGCTGGGCGGGGGTGCTGATCACTGCATTGAACCTGATCCCGGCCGGGCAGCTCGATGGCGGTCATGTGGCCTCGGCCTTGCTAGGGCAGCGAGCGCGAACCTTGACCTGGCTGATTCTGGCGGCGCTGCTGTTGCTGGGCCTGCTATGGCAGGGCTGGCTGTTGTGGGCGGTGCTGGTGTACCTGTCATCAAGAGCACAAGCACAACCGCTCGATGACCTGACCACGCTCAAGCCCGGTGAGATGCGGCTGGCTGTGGCCTTGTTCTTGTTGGCACTGCTGACATTCACGCCAATACCCATCCGCTTACTCTAGAGCGGGCACGTACGAGGCAAGACTATGCGAGATCGGTTTCCTTGGAAGACAGCCCTGATCGCCCTGGGCGCGCTGGTCCTGTTTGTGGGTGGTCTCAGCATCGTGGTGATCAACATCGCGCGTAGCCGCGTGCGGCCGCCTGAGAATGGCGAAATCGTCTTCATGACGGCCACGCCGCCGCCCACCCGCACCCTGAGGCCACTTGAGCCCACTCCGACGGGCGCCCTCAGCCCCAAAGAGCCCGACTCGGTGGTGGGCGTCGTCCGCAGCTATGATCCCGGCGGCCTCATCATCGTCATCGTGCCCACAGAGGGCGAGGCGGACCAGGTGATCGTGCCCGAGAACATCGAGGTGCTCTGGTTGAGCGGGGGGCGGGCCTCGCCACGCGAGATCGTTCCGGGGCAAACCCTCTACGCAGAGGGCGAGCTTGATCCCCTGGTGCGGCTCGTGGCGCAGCGTATCGTCATCGTCGAAGATGCGCCCGCGAGGACGCCTACGCCAATGAGAACCAACACCCCAGCGCCCACGGCCGCCGCCAGCAGCGACATCCCGCTCCAGGCCTGGCAAGGCGCATACTATGCCAACAAAGAGCTGGCGGGCCAGCCCAGGGTCACACGGCTCGACCGCGTGCTCAGCTTTGAGTGGGGCCTGGGCTCGCCGCATGCCGATATCCCTAACGATGGCTTTTCTGCCCGCTGGCGAGGTCGCTGGCCCTTTGAGA
>JAAYDS010000194.1 GCA_012729155.1 Chloroflexota bacterium
GCGTTGCCACCCTAGCTCAATCGGCAGAGCAGACGCTTCGTAAGCGCCAGGTTTCGAGTTCAATTCTCGAGGGTGGCTTGATCCCTGGTCGGAATACCCGGCCAGGGTTTTTCGTCTCTGGGCACAGCCTGTGCCCAGATTTGCGGCTACTCGGTCGCTGCCTCAGGGCTCTTTACGCTTTCGCGCTCGCTTGCGGGTATATAGTCGCTAAAGACGATGGTGGCCGGCGTTGTAAACCCGGTGTGTAGCCGGTGGGCCTCATTCTGCCTCTCGATCGAATCATTGATCTCTTGTTGCACACGCGACTCTGAGCGCTCTTCTGGCGGCAGGGCCTGCAGCGTCTCGCGCAGCTCTGTGTAGTAGCGGCGGCAGACGCTCAGGTGCTCGCGCTCGTGGGTGAGCACGTCGCCATAGAACCGTTGCCAGGCCTGCCGAACGACGCGGGGCTGCTCTGACAGACGCGTCCACAGCGGCATGATATAGTTGTGCTGCACGGGCAGGCGGACCGACGTGACATCAACGCCCGACTCTGTCTCAGCCGTGCCCCACGTGGGCACCACTTCGTGGTTGAACTGTCCCACATCGGCGGGGAGCTCTTCGTCGAGGCCCTGCATGTTCTCGCTGCTGAGCTCATAGTTCTGCAGGGGTGTCTCGCTAAAGGTGAGGCTAACGGCGAGGCCACCACGGCGCGCCTCGCGCTGCAACTGCGCTGGTGCTGTGCCGACGGCTGTAGCCAGGGGCTCGCCGGCTGCCCCAGCACGGCGACGCTGCAGCAGTTGCCCGAGGTTCTGGTTTCCAAGAGCGCTAGCCCAGGCCTGCAGAAGCCTGTCGCCGCCCACGCTCGAGGCCACAGCAGGCCGTTGGCGGCCGTGTAACAGTGCGTGGCTGTCGTTGGCCGAGGTACGAGCTGGGCCAGACCCCGCAGAGGTGCGCGGGTGACGTGTGCTCGTGGCGCGCCGCGGGCCTGTCTGCTGTCGGTGCATGCTCCACCCTCAGTTCACTCGAGAGGACACTACATAGATTGTAGCACCGACCAGGGCGCGAATAAAGAGCGAGATGGGGCGTGGCAGCGCGCCCGCATCATGCCCGCCCAGGCGCCGACCAGAGCTCGAGCTGGTGGGCGGGGCGACGGCCCTCGAGGAGCACATAGGGCGCTGCACGATGCTCGCCCAGGCTGTTCAGCCCCAGGTGGCGTAGATCCCGAAGGCGGCCAAACCGCCGTCGCTCGATGATCAGATCGGCCGTTGCCGGCCCGATGCCGGGGATGCGCAGCAGCTCGCTGCGGCTCGCGCGGTTCACCTCGACCGGAAAGCGCTCGGGGTGCTGTCGTGCCCAGGTGAGCTTGGGGTCGGCCTCGCGCGGCAAGCGCCCCTGACCATCGAACACCAGCTCGCTGGCGGCAAAGCCATACGTGTGCAGCAAGAAATCGGCCTGATAAAGCCGGTGCTCGCGCCACAAAGGCGTGGGGGCGTGCCCTTCGAGCGGCGTGCTGGCGACGGGCTGAAAGGCCGAATAGTAGGCACGGGCAAGGCGCAGTTCGTCATAGAGCGCCGCGGCGCACTGCAGCAGCTCGGCGTCCGTCTCGCCGGCGGGGCCCACCACAAACTGGGTGGTGAGGCTGGCGCGGCTGCCCAGTTGCTCACGCAGGGCATGGGCGCGCCTCAGGGTGCCCAGCAACTGCCCGTCAAAGTCTTTGGCGCCAGAGAGGGCCTGCAACCTTTGGGCATTAGGAGCCTCGAGGTTGACCGACACGCGGTCGGCCCAGCGCAAGGCGCTCTCGACGACCGCATCTTGCACGCCGGGCAGCAACTTGAAGTGGATGTAACAGTTCAGGCGATAGCGCCGGCGCAGCAGCTCGACGGTGGCAAGCATGCGCTCTGCAGCGCGGTGTGTGCCGCCACACACGCCCGAGCTCAAAAAGACGCCCTCGGCGCGGCCAGAGCGGTAGAGGTCGTCGACCAGGTGTGCCAGCTCGTCAGGGGTAAAGGCGGTGCGTCGCTGGTCGCGCTCGGCGCGAAAGGCGCAATAGCGACAATCATTCTGGCACACGCTCGACTGGAGTACCTTGAGCAGCCGTACGCGACGGCCATCGGGCCGCACCGCGGGGTAGATCCAGCGTCCGAGGTCATCAGCGTGGCGGTGCATCTGTGTGCCGCAGCCTTGGCACGTATCCCACTGTGCGGCGCTACCAAGCAGATCGACCTTTTGCCAGAGATCCATAAGGTGCTCCCCTCGGAACATATGTTCTGAGGGGAGAATAGCACATTTGTTCTATTGTGTCAAGCCGCACCGTCAGGTTCTTGAGCAGGGGGCGCTTGCAGGGCGCGAAAGCGCTCTTCGCGCGTGGCATAGTGGGCATGTCTGGCGGCATCCGGTTCGTAGCGCTCTACCACGCGCACCACAGCATCTGCTGCTGAAGCGAGATCGGAGAACAAGCCCACACCCGCCGCCGCGATGATGGCTGCGCCCAGGGCGGCGCTCTGCTCTTCGCCGGTGCGCTCCAGCGGCAGGCCCATGACGTCGGCAGCGATCTGCAGCCAACGGGCCGAGCGCGTGCCGCCCCCGGTGACGCGGTAGCTCGTCATGGCGATGCCCACCTCTTGCAGGCTGCGCTGCCCAGCCAACGTCTGCAGCGATAGCCCTTCGAGCAGCGCGCGCACCAGCTCACCGCGGGTGGTGTTCAGGCTGAGGCCCACGGCCACCGTTCTCAGGCGATCGGCATCGCCGGGCATGAGCAGCGGCTCAACGGGGGCTGAGGGCATCTCGTCGAGCAAGACGTCATAGGGGTTGCGACCCGAGCGCAGCGCCTCGCGCCGTTCCAGGGGGCTCAATACATCCAAAAACCAGCTCAGGGCATTGCCCCCGATGGCGTAGCGCACCGGGCTCGTCAGCAACCCCACCGGCAGATGCTGCCAGACCTCGAGGCCGCGCACATAGAGCAGCCGACGAATGGGCGTGGCCTCGTACAGCGGCGCCAGGTAGAGCTGTGACCCAAGGTGGTAGAGCGCCTGGCCAGGCCGCACTATGCCTGCGCCGACGGAGATGCAGGCCAGGTCGTCAGCACCCAGCACCGCCAGCGGTCGGCCACTGAGGCCTAGCTCGCGGCAGACTGTGCCAGAGATGGCCCCTAGCGGCGTGCCTGCTGGGCGCACCTCGGGTAGTTTGCCGGCGTCCAGGGCACAGGCACGCAGCACCTCAGCCGCCCAGTCGACCTGGTTCACATCGAGCAGCTGGGTGGCGCTGGCCTGCGTACGGTCGGTGGCACTGCTGACGCCCAATTGGTGCGCCACAAAGCCACCCAGTGTGCAAAAGCGCGCCGTCTCTCGGTACACGCCTGGGGCGTGGTCGCGGATCCAGCAGAGCTTGTTGAGCACGCTGGCAGGCCCGGTGAGGCGGCCGGTGAGGTCATAGTAACGCTCAGGGCCGATCAGCGTGCGCGCTTGCTCGGCATAGCCGGCGCCACGAACGTCGTTGCCCAGAATGCAGGGCATGAGCGGCTCGCCCTCGAGCGAGAGGGGCACCACGGCATCTCCCGAGGCCGAGATGGCCAGGGCCGTGATGGGGTCTTGACGAGACGCGTCGGCGGCCTGGGCGAGCAGGCGTCGCACGGCCTGCCACACTGCGCGCGCGTCGAGCTGGCAGTCTCCTGTGGTGCCGCCGCCATAGCGCTGCTGCACACGCGCCCAGACGCCACCAGTAGCGCTGACCAGCAGGCCGCGGCACAGGTTCGGCCCGATGTCTAGCCCCAGCACACTCATGACTACCCCCTGTCTGTCTGCAGCCTTATGTTAACGGTTACACCGGCTGCCGTCAACGCCGTCGAGGCCTGGGTATGGTTGCACATTTGGGCCTGTGCTATAATCCTGCCGTAAAACACCCTTGGGAGTAGGGCATTGACCGTCAAACTTTACTGGCGAGACCCATACCAACGCGCTTTTGATGCCAAGGTGATGGCACGTGGAGAGTTGCAGGGCAGGCCTACCGTCGTGCTCGACCAGACCGCCTTTTACGCCACTTCAGGCGGGCAGCCTAACGATACGGGCGTTCTCGATGGCGTGCCTGTGATCGACGTCCTCGAGGTGGATGGCGATGTGGTGCATGTGCTGGCTGGCCCACTGACCGGCGATGTGGTGCATGGCGAGATCGACTGGGAGCGACGCTTTGACCACATGCAACAGCACACCGGCCAGCACATCCTCTCCCAGGCGTTAGTGCAGGTGGCGGGGGCCGAGACCGTCTCGTTTCACCTCAGTGCTGACTCGGTGACGGTGGATGTGAACCTGCCTTTGCTGTCGCCAGAGCAGATCGCGGCCGCCGAGCGTTTGGCCAACGAGGCTGTCTGGGCGGCACAACCGGTGGTCGTGTCTGAGCATCCTGCTGAGCAGATGGGCATGTTAGGGCTGCGCAAACAGCCCGATGTGGAGGGTACGCTGCGGGTTGTCGCTGTGGCCGCGTTCGACCGCTGCGCCTGTGGGGGCACGCACGTGCGCAACAGCGGCGAGGTGGGCCTGATTCATATCGCTCGCTGCGAGCCGCAACGGGGCAACACGCGTATCGAGTTCATGTGCGGGCGGCGAGCGCTGCGCGACTATGGAGCGCGAGACGCCCTGTTGCGTAGCCTGGCGCGCGACCTGGGCGTGGGGTGGTCAGAGCTGCCCGAGCGGATCGCCCGCCTAGCCGAGCAGGGAGAGACGGCGCGCAAGATGGTTGAAGCGCTGCGCATGCGTCTGCTCGACAGCGAGTTGCCACGACTGGCTGCCAGCGCCGAACAGCGCTCCGGTTACCGGCTATTGGCCTGCGTGCTCGAGGGCCTGGACGCAGGTAACATGCGCTACATCGCCCAGCAGTTGTTGCAGCATCCGGGCATGGTGGTGTTGCTGGGGGTCACCGAGCCCAGCGTGCAGTTCTGCTTTGGGCGCAGCGCCGATCTGGATATCGACATGAACCGCTTGCTGCGCCAGGCGGGAGAGCCGTTCAAGGCTCGCGGTGGCGGCAAGCCACATCTGGCTCAGGGCGGGGGCATCGGCCCAGCAGAGCTCGAGCCTCTGCTGCGGCGCGCGGCAGACATTCTGGCAGCATCCTGAGCGAATAGGAGAGACGCAATGCGCACAGAGATCGCCGCTGGTGTGTTCTACGAAGGCGGCTACGAGGGTGGCAATATCGGCTATGTCAGCACGGCGCTGGGGGGCCTCTTGGTCGATACGCCGCCGCTGCCTCACCGCACTCGAGACTGGCAGGCCCAGGCACTCGAGATGCAGCCACAGCCGCTGTATGGTCTCGTGAACACCGACTGCCACCTGGAGCGGATGTTGGGAAACGGCGTGTTCTCTGGACTACGCACCTTTGGCCACGAGTCGTCAGCCAAGCCAATCAGCAAGTATACCCCCACGGTGCTAGAGCAGTTCGCAGCGCGCTTTCGCGATCTGCCTGCCGGCGTCGCCGAGGAGATCGCTCAGGCTACGCTGCGCTTACCCGAGGTATCGGTGCAAGATCGGCTGGTTATCCATGCTCCAGACCGCGAGGTGCACATCATCCACCTCGAGGGGCACACGCCGGGCTCGTTGGGGGTCTATCTGCCCGCTGAAAGAGTGCTCTTTGCCGGCGATACCGTCACCCATAAAGAGCCGCCGGCGCTGGCGCAGGCCAGCACGCTGGCCTGGCTCGATACAATCCGCTACATCGAGGCGCTAGAAATCGACGTCATCGTGCCGGCCGCCGGAGAGGCATGCGGCAAAGAGGCGCTGGTGCCGCTGGCAGCCTACATCGAAGAGATGTGGCGCCTGACGGCCGAGCTGTTCGAGGCCGGCGCCAGTCGACGCGAGTGTGTCGAGAAGGTCGAGCTGTCGGAGCACTATACCATCGCCAAGGGCCAAGAGACTCGCATGAAGCGCCGCCGGAGAGAGAGCATCGAACGCGTGTACACCGAGATCCGGCTGGCGCAGCGGCGACGCCGTTCGTAGGCGCAGACCGCACCATGTTGCAGCTCAAGCTCGCGCCACGGGTGTTGTTCGATTATTATGTCGCCTCTTCGGCCGAAGAGGCGGTCAGCTACCTCAGCGCTCATCAGGGCGAGGCGCGGGTGGTGGCTGGGGGCACCCAGCTACTACCACAGATTCAGCAGGGCGAGCTCACAGCGGGTTATCTGGTGGACGTGGCGCAGATTGCGGCGTTGCGCAAGCTGTCTATGGCCCCTGAAGGGCTGGTGATCGGTAGCGCGATCTCGCTCAGCCGCCTGGTAACGCACGAGAAACTGGCCTCCCGTTGCCCCTTGTTGCCCGAAGCAGCACGGTCTATAGGCACGCCCGCTCTGCAGCGCCTGGCCACGGTGGGCGGCAATGTGGCCAGTGGCTGGGGTAACAGTGACGTTGCCTTGGCGCTCTTGGCGCTCGATGCTGAGGCAGAGATCACCGACTATATGGGGTCGCAGTGGGTGCCTATTCGCTCGCTGTATGTGGGCGGGGGGCATTCTCGCGTTGACGCGACCCGCGAGGTGCTATCGGCAGTGCGTTTTCGCCCGCTCGCGCGCGGGCAAGGCAGCGCCATTGTGCGCCTCGAACCTGCTGGCAGGCACGGGCGCGCCGATCTGGTAGGGGTCACCATTGTAGAGTTGACGCCAGGGCCCAATGGCACGGCGTGGCCCGAGGTGAGCTGGGCGGCCGTGGCGCTGGGCCTGGCCAGCGAGCCGCCGCAGCGCCACGGCGATATCGAACAGGCGTTGCTGGGCGCGCCCTGGCCGGTGGCGCGTGGTCTGCTGAGCGACGGTGTGCGCGACGTGCTGGCTGCGGTCGATGCGTCGCACCCCGCCAACCAGCGGCTAGACGAGGCGGTGGTCCTGCTCGCTGCCTGTTGGGAGCGCGCCTGTCAGCGCGCCAGCGCGGCGATGTCGGCTGCCTCTCGTGGCGATGCCTGATGCCATTGGGTGAGGCGGGCGTCTATGTGCA
>JAAYDS010000195.1 GCA_012729155.1 Chloroflexota bacterium
AAGGCCGGTGACGGGCTAGGCAAAGAGAGCGTCGATGGCCGCAACGACGTCGGGGGTCAACGCCACGCTAGCTGCCCTGGCATTGCCAGCCACATGCTCGGGCCTGGTGGCGCCAGTGATTACCGCAGTCACCTCAGGCTGGCGCAGAATCCAGGCCACAGCCAGCTGGGCGCGGTTAATGCCCAGGTCATCGGCGATGGGCTTGAGGCGGCGCACCTTGTCGAGCAGGTCATCAGTTAGGCGCTCGCGCAGGTGCTCATTGCGGGCCGCGCGGCTATCTGCCGGCACCCCGTCATCGTACTTCCCCGTCAGAATGCCGTTTGCCAGCGGGCTAAAGGTCGTGAGCCCAATGCCATGTGCCCGCACCGCGGGGATGATCTCTCCCTCGACGCGCTGGCGATGTAGCAGGCTATAGTGCGGCTGTTCAACGCTGGGCGCATAGAGATTGTGCTGGCGCGCCAGGCCCACGGCCTCTGCGATCTGGGCGCCACTCCACTCGCTAGTGCCCCAGTAGAGCACCTTGCCCTGATGCACCAGATC
Source organism: Chloroflexota bacterium (assembly GCA_012729155.1). Taxonomy (GTDB): domain Bacteria; phylum Chloroflexota; class Anaerolineae; order UBA1429; family UBA1429; genus JAAYDS01. The sequence goes on from JAAYDS010000195.1 coordinate 541, forward strand.
ATCCATGGCGCGCACTGTTTCTTCGAGAGGCGTCTCGGGGTCAAAGCGATGGCAGTAGTAGATGTCCAGATAGTCAGTGCCGATGCGTTTGAGCGACTTGTCCACCGACTCAAAGACGTGCTTGCGCGAGAGTCCGCGGTCGTTCACATCGTCGCTCATCGGCCAGAACAGCTTGCTCGAGATCACCAGCGTATGCCGTGGGAACTCGCGCAGCACCTGCCCCATCATCTCTTCCGAACCACCGCGCGCATAGGCGTCGGCGATGTCGAAAAAGTTGATCCCCTGCTCGTACGCGGCGCGGATGATATCGCGTGCTAGGTCACGATCCTGAATGCTCTCGCCAAAGGTCGTCCAACCGCCCAGGCCCACCGTACTCAGCTTGATGCCCGCCTTGCCAAGTCTCCGGAACTCCATCACAACCTCCTCAGGGATGTTATTGTTTATTGACTTACTAAAGATTATACCATGCCCCCTGAGGGTGTCAAGTCGGTCTGGCAAGCAGCAAAACGGGGCCTGCGTAAACGCAGGCCCCGTTCATAGTCGCACTGATCTCAGCTCAGAGCCTGTTGGCGGTTATCGAGCTTGGCGCGGCGCTCTCGCAGGTCGCCCAGTTTGACGCGCTCGCGTTCCACCACCGCCTCTGGCGCCTTGGCCACAAAGCCGGCGTTGCCCAGCAGCTTTTCAGAACGTGCGATCTCGCTGGCCAGCTCGGCGAGCTGTTTGCCGATCCGCTCGCGCTCGACATCGAGGTCGACCAGCGCGGCCAGTGGCAGATAGCACTCGAACCCGGCCACCACCAGGCTGACGGCGCGCTCTGGGTGCTCAGCGAGGCCAGTCACCAGGGTGAGCTGTGCCGGGTCGATGCGCGCCAGCTGCAGAAACGCCTCGCGCTGCGACTCGACCAGCGCCAGCCGCTCGCCGGCCACCACCACCGCGCCGATGCGCCGGCTCGCCTCCACCTCATACTCGCTGCGCACGTTGCGGATGGCCCGCACGAGCTCCATCAGCGCCGCCAGATCGGCCTCGGCCTCGGCATCTTGCGCGCCACCGGCCGGCCAGTCGGCCACGATCAACGCCTCGCCATGGTGCGGCAGGTATTGCCAGATCGCCTCGGTGACAAAGGGCATGTAGGGGTGCAGCAGCTTGAGACAGCCGTCGAGCACGTACACCAGCGCCTGCAGCGCCTGCTCGGCCGCCGACCCGCCGTCGCCGCGCAGGCGCACTTTGGTCATCTCGATATACCAGTCACAGTACTCGCCCCAGATGAACTCATAGATCTGTCGGCCCGCCTCGCCGATCTGATAAGCCTCAAAGAGGCGATCCACCTCGCCAACCAGACCATGGAATCGGCTCACGATCCAGCGGTCAGCGACGTCGTCGAGCGTGGCAGGGTCGACGCTCGCGGGTGGCGTAAAGGCGGCCGACTGATCGCCCAGGTTGCCCAGCACAAAGCGAGCCGCCTGCCACAGCTTGTTGCCAAAGTTGCGGTTGCTCTCCACGCGGCCAAGCGACAGCTTCATGTCGTTGCCAGGGGTAGAGCCGGTGAGCAGTGTGTAGCGCAGTGCGTCCTGCCCATACTCGCGGATGATGTTCAGCGGATCATAGCTCTCGGCGTTAGGCAGCGACTTGCTGATCTTTTTGCCGTCCTCGTTGCGGATGAGCCCATGCAGATAGACGGTATCGAAAGGCACCTGCCCCGTCATGCGCAGACCCATCATGATCATGCGAGCCACCCAGAAAAAGAGGATGTCATAGCCCGTCTCGAGCACCGACGTGGGGTAAAAATAGTCCAGGTCGGGCGTCTGGTCGGGCCAGCCCAACGTCGAAAAGGGCCACAGCCCCGACGAGAACCAGGTGTCGAGCACGTCAGGGTCTTGCTCCAGGGCCCTGCCGCCGCACTTGGCGCAGGTGGTCGGGTCTTCACGGGCACAGAGTTCGGCGCCACAGTCGGCACAGTACCAGACAGGGATGCGATGCCCCCACCAGAGCTGCCGCGAGATACACCAGTCGCGGATGTTCTCCATCCAGTTGGCATACACGCGCGCAAAACGCTCAGGCACGATGCGAATACGTCCATCGTTGACGGCCGCCAGCGCCTCCTCGGCCAGCGGTGCCGTCTTGACGAACCACTGCTTGGAGATGCGCGGTTCTACGATGGTGTTGCAGCGCTGGCAATGCCCCACAGCGTGGCTCAGATCCTGGATCTTGATCAGATCGCCCAGCGCCTCGATGTCAGCCACCAGGTTGCGGCGACAGTCAAAGCGGTCTTGGCCCACGTAGGGGCCGGCCTCGGCGTTCATGGTCATATCGTCGTTCATCACATTGATCGACGGCAGGCCATGCCGTTGCCCCACCTCATAGTCCACCGGGTCATGCGCCGGCGTGATCTTGACGGCGCCGGTTCCAAAGGCACGATCCACCGCCTCATCTGCCACAATGGGGATGGCGCGCCCGATCACCGGCAGCACCACCTCAAGCCCCACCAGGTCAGCATAGCGCTCATCCTCGGGGTGCACGGCCACAGCCGTATCGCCCAGAATCGTCTCGGGGCGCGTGGTGGCCACCGTGATCGAGCGGCTGCGGTCGGCCGTCCAGTAGCGCACGTACCACAAGTGCGCCTGCTCATCCTCGTGCTCCACCTCGAGGTCAGAGATGGCCGTGCCGCAGCGCGGGCACCAGTTCACCAGATACGAGCCACGGTAGATCAAACCATCTTCGTAGAGCTGCACAAAAGCTTCTCTCACCGCCCGCGAGAGGCCCTCATCCATGGTAAAGCGCTCGCGGTCCCAGTCGCACGAGACGCCCAGGGCATAGTGCTGCTCGGTGATGCGCCGATGGTAGACCTCTTTCCACTGCCACACTCGCTCGACGAACTTTTCGCGGCCCAGATCGTGCCGCGTGAGGCCCTCTTTGGCCAGCTCGCGCTCGACCACGTTCTGCGTCGCGATGCCAGCATGGTCGCTGCCAGGCACCCAGAGCGTTGGCCGGCCATGCAGACGATGGTAGCGGATCATCGCGTCTTCGATCGATGCGATGATGGCGTGCCCCAGATGCAGTGCGCCGGTGACGTTGGGCGGCGGCATTGAGATCACGAACGGCTTTTGCGCCGGGTCGATGCGCGGCTTGAAATCGCCGCGCTCCATCCACCAGTGATATAGGGGCTGCTCGATGGCTGCGGCGTCGTACATCCTGGCCATCTCTTGCGGCAGCGGCATCTTGGTCATCTGTTTCCTCCCCAGATCGATCCTCAACAACGACAAAGCGCCCTCTCGTCTGCTGGAGACGAAAGGGCGCCATCTTGCGCCTTCCGCGGTACCACTCCTCTTTGGCCGGCCTTGGCCGACCACGCTCGATCGCTATAACGGGCGCACCCGAGGTGGCTTACTCGCCTTCAGCCATCTGGCTCACGGACGACCTTCACCGCCTGGCGCCGAGAGGGGCTCTCAGCCGCTGACCCCTCATCTCTTGCGACGCGCGAACGGCTACTCCTTCCGATCATCGCCGATGCCCAGATCATAGCAGCATGGGCTGCGCACGTCAAGCCTGGGGCTGCTGCAGGTTCATTGCGGCGCCGATGACCGACTCGACCTCATCGAGGGGTACGAGGTGCCGCTCTGACTCCCAACGCAGCTTGCACTCGACTGTATGCTGCGGCGCTGTGCGGTCGCTCACCGTCAGGCGTACGGGTATGCCAAGCAGGTCCGCATCGTTGAACTTGACCCCAGCGCGCTCGTTGCGATCGTCATAGAGCACCTCGAACCCGGCGGCGCACAGCCGCTCATACAGGGCATCGGCCGCCTGCTCGACCTCAGACCCCGGCCGCGCCAGCGAAGCGATGTACACCTGATAGGGCGCAACGCTTGTAGGCCAGACGATGCCATGCTCGTCGTGATGCTGCTCGATGATACACGCCAGCAGCCGCCCCAGCCCGATGCCATAGCTGCCCATGATCACCGGATGCGGCCGGCCATCGGCATCCAGATAGGTGGCGCCCAGGGCATCGCTGTAGCGGGTGCCCAGCTTGAACACATGCCCCACCTCGATGCCGCGCGTCAGTTGCAGCGGCTGCTGGCAGACGGGGCACGGATCGCCCTCACGGGCCAGGGCAATGTCAGACATCTGATCCACGGCGTAATCGCGGGGATAGTTGACGTTGACGAGGTGATAGCCTGGCCTGTTGGCGCCGGCCACCAGGTTGGGCGCATGCAGCAGCGAGTCGTCGCCGATCACCAGTACCGCCTCGCCCGCGGCGCCCTCTTTGACGCCCACCGGCGAGGCATAGCCCGCCACCAGCCCGGCACGCTGCAGTTGCTCCGGTGTGGCTGCACCCAGCTCCTCGCCGCCCAGCAGCGCCGACACTTTGGCCTCGCTCACCTCGAGATCACCGCGGATAACGCAAAAGACCACCCGGCCGGCGGGCGTGGCCAAGAACACCGCCTTGGCGGTCTTGTTCACCGGCACGCCCAGGTAGCGTGCCACCGCCTCGATGGTGGTGGCGCCGGGCGTGGCCACCTGTTCCATAGCCGCCAACGGCTCCTCTGCCGCCTGCCCCTTGGTGAAGGTGGCCGTCTCGGCGTTGGCCGCATAACCACACGCAGGGCAGAGCAGCAGTGTGTCCTCGCCCAGCTCATTGGGCACCATAAACTCGTGCGATGCCGAACCGCCCATAGCGCCCGTAGCAGCCCGCACGGGCAAGACGTCAAGCCCACAACGCTGAAAGATGCGCAGATAGGCCGCATAGATAGCCTGGTACTGCTCGTCGAGCTGCTCGTCGCTGGCGCTATAGGTGTAGGCATCCTTCATAATGAACTCGCGCACGCGCACCAATCCGCCTCGCGCCCGGGGCTCGTCGCGGAACTTGACCTGAAAGTGGTAGGTCATCAACGGCAACTGCCGGTATGAGCTGATCTCGGTGCGCGCCAGATCGGCGGCCACCTCTTCGTGAGTCATCGCCAGCACCATGGGGTGGTCCCAGCGGTCGTTAAATCGCAGCAGGTTGCGGCCTGGCGCAGGGGCGTCGTAACGGCCGGTACGCTGCCACAGCTCGGCCGGGTGCACCAGTGGCATCAGCAACTCTTGGCCACCGACAGCGTCCATCTCCTGCCGGATGATCCCCTCGATCTTGCGAATGGCGCGCCACCCCAAAGGCAGAAACGAGTAGATGCCCTGGGCAAGCTGCCGCACCAGCCCGGCGCGCACCGAGAGTTGGTGGCTGGGCAGCTGAGCATCCGAGGGGGCATCGCGCAGGGTGCGGCCAAAGAGATGACTCATGCGCATGGCGAGACTCCTTCATATGCGCGACCAGGGTCGCAGTTGACGCATCCCCCGGCGCTGACTAGGATCGACGCTATCAGCACCGATGGGAGGCACGTTTTGTTACTCAAGGCTCTGGCCCTCGGCCCGCTGCAGACCAACTGCTACCTGCTGGCCGACGGGCGGGGCGGCCCGTCGGCCGTCATCGATCCGGGCGCTGAGCCCGAGCGCGTGCTCGCCCTGCTCAAAGAGCAGGCCCTCGAGCTGCGGTACATCCTGCTCACTCACTATCATTTCGACCATATCGGCGCCGTCAATGGCTTGGTTGAGGCGACAGGCGCCGAGGTCTGCATCCACGCCCACGAGGCCGAACCGTTGGCCAGGCCGCCCGCCATCTTTAAGCTGTTCGCCCAGGGCGGTATCTCGCCGGTCAAGGCCGGGCGTCTACTCGTTGACAACGAGACGCTGGGGCTCGGCGAACTGACGATCGCCTGCCTGCTCACCCCGGGCCATTCGCCCGGCGGGCTATCATTCTACCTCGCCAGCGAACGCGTGGTGTTCTGCGGGGATGCGCTCTTTGCCGGCAGCATCGGTCGCACCGACCTGCCCGGTGGCAGCCAGCGCATCCTCGCACAGTCCATCCGCGAGCGCCTGTACACTCTTCCACCCGAGACGGTGGTCTATCCAGGGCATGGCCCCGAGACCACTATCGCGCTCGAACGCGCCGGCAATCCGTATGTGCGGCCCTAAGGGCGCACGTACCGAGCGCTGATCTCGCGCTGCATACGGGCGCCAAGGGCGAAGCTGGCGAGGCGTAGTGCGCCACCATCGGCCAGCCCTTCGCTAGAGACGGGCATCACTAGCCACAGGCTAGAGCGCAGCGGATAGCTACCCCTTTCGATCTCGCTATGCGTGGGCAACTTGCCATCGAGTGCCACCACCCGCACACGATCGTCGACCAGAGTTGCGGGCACATAGCCCAGCGCTTTCGGCGTCGTAGACACCAGCTCTAGCATTGCGTGGTTGTGGGGCACCACGGCCGCTGCTGTCGAGATCGAGCGATCACCCATGATGCGCTCCTCGAACAGCAGCCGCAGCACCGTGCCCCGTTCGCGCGTGACAAAGGCAGGCTGTCCCTCGCCGAACCCTAGATCGGCCCAGTCGACCACCTGCCCGGCATAGAGCCGAGACAGATCATCGGGCGAGATACTGGCCACTGCCAGATCAGGCGAAGTCACCAGCGCGACGGCATCCACAGCCAGCTCCCGAGTGATCCAGCCTGTGGGCACCTGGGGTTCCTGATCGGCCATCGTCACTATCAGCCCCAGCGACGCCTCGCCACGTTGCAGCAGCTCCATGGCGTGCTGACTATTGGTCAGGTTGACCAGCACCGCCGAGCTGGGATACTGCGCTTCATAGGCCATCCGCAGCAGCTCGGCCAGCGGCTCGGCCTCCCAGCAGGCAACCAGGTTCACCAGGTCGCCATCGTCTCCGGCGGTGGGCTCAACGGCGGCCACGTCATGCCCCAGCGGCGTCACCAGCGCCTGGCACCCACCCAGCATGAGAGTGACCAACAAGGCCCACAGCCGCCAGCCGCGTATCACCGCACCGCCACCATCACCAGCCCAAAGAGACCTATCGCCCAGCAATAGATGGCAAAGGGCCACAGGCCGTTTCTGCGCACCAGGCCCAGCAGCAAGCGCAAGGCCGCGTAACCCGTCAGGGCTGCCGCTACGAACCCGACCAGTAGCAGTCCGCCAGCCACCTGACCTCCCCCGCCCGACATGCCAAGCAACTCGTGGGCCGTAGCGCCCACGAGCAACGGCAGCGCCATCAAGAAGCCAAAGCGAGCCGCCGCCTCGCGATCGAGCCCCCGCAGCATCCCTGCCGAGATGGTGCTGCCCGAACGCGAGATGCCGGGCAAAAGAGCCACGCACTGCGCCAGGCCAATGGTCACTGCATCGCGCCATGAGAGCGCTTCCAGCGGGCGCTCACGGCGCCCCAAATGCTCGCTGAGGGCCAACACGGCGCCGGTGATCAGCAACAGCACCGCCACCACCGCTGGCTCGCCAAACGCCGCCTCCAGGTAGTCGTCGAACAGCAAGCCCACCACTCCCGCCGGAATAGCACTGACCGCGATCATCAGCGCCAGCCGCCCCATAGGCGTCAGCTCGCGCTGTCGCCAACTCTGCAGCAAACCATCGAGCAACGCCCAGATGTCATGCCAAAAGTAGACCACCATGGCCAGCAGCGTGCCGGTATGCACGATCACGCCATAGGTCAGCCCTGGCGCCGAGCGGCCCAGCAACCACGGCACCAACACCAGGTGGCCCGAGCTGCTCACCGGCAAGAACTCGGTTGCGCCCTGCAGCATGCCCCACAGAATGGCCTCCCAAACCGTCATGTCCACACGCCTCCGTCACCGCCCAGGTTTTTGTCACTTACCGGCACTGCTGCGGCGTGCTCGGCTGTTCCAGCGAGCACGGTTGTGCTCACGGGCTACAGCATCGGCCACCTGATAGCGCTCCCAGAACGCCTCGCGGAATGATGCCATCGCGCCCTCCAAGATGGCAGTGCGCATGCGGCGCATCAGGTCGAGCAAAAAGTGCAGATTGTGCAGCGTGTTGAGCCGCGCAGCGAGCATCTCTTGCGCGACGATGAGGTGCCGCAGATAGGCCCGCGAAAAGTTCTGACAGGTATAGCAGCCGCAGCCCTCTTGGATGGGCCGGGGATCGTCTCGATGCGCCGTATTGCGCAGGTTGAGCCGTCCCTCGGGGGTGAACACGGCGCCATTTCGCGCCAACCGCGTGGGTAACACGCAGTCAAAGATGTCCACACCGCGAGCCACGCCTTCAACCAGGTCTTCGGGCGAGCCCACCCCCATCAGATACCGCGGCCGCTCGGGCGGCAGCAGGGGCGTGACAACATCCAGAATACGCAGCATATCGGCCTTGGTTTCGCCCACGCTCAACCCACCAATGGCATGCCCTGCAAACCCCATGCTGGCAATGGCCTCGGCGCTGGCCCGCCGCAGGTCTGCGTGGATGCCCCCCTGCACAATGCCAAACAGAGACTGATCGGGGCGACGATGGGCCTTGAGACAGCGCTCGGCCCAGCGATGCGTGCGCTCCATGGCCGCCACTGCATAGTCATAGTCATGCGGTTCGGCGCACTCGTCGAGCACCATGGCGATGTCAGAGCCGAGCTTTTCCTGCACGTCGACCACCAACTCGGGCGTAAAGGTGTGCGTCGAGCCATCGATGTGCGAGCGGAACATCACACCGTCGTCGCCGATGCGCCGCAACCCCTCGAGGCTGAACACCTGAAAGCCGCCACTGTCGGTGAGGATGGGGCCATCCCACCCCATGAAGCGATGCAGGCCGCCGAGCTGCGCGATGAGTTCGGCACCAGGGCGCAGGTAGAGGTGGTAGGTGTTGCCCAGAATCATCCCAGCCTGCAAGTCGTGCAACTCGCGCGGCGTGATGGCCTTGACGGTGGCCTGCGTGCCCACCGGGCAGAAAACCGGTGTGGGCACCTGACCATGCGGCGTGTGCAGCACACCGACGCGCGCCATGGTGGCGTCATCCGTATGCTGTAGATCGAATTGTACTGACCATGCCTTGGACGTCATAGAGGGCAACCTGCACATACGAAAACGGGCCGCACCTGATAATGTGCAGCCCGTGGATGAACGAGGCTCTCGCTAATGGCCACAGGTCGCGCAGTGCCCGCCAGCGCAGCCAGCACAACCGCCTCCGCCAACTGAATAGGTCTCTCCACCGCTGCCCTTGGCCATACAGGCAAACGTGGCAAAGGCGCGCGTGGTGTCGTCGCTCTCGCAGCTCGGGCACGGAGCAGGTTCCTTAGCGGCCGAGAATGAACGGCGTACCGTAAAGGTCTCGCCGCAATGATGACAGTGGAATTCGTACAGCGGCATAGCAACTCTCCCTCTGACTATGGCAACGATTCTAGGCCGTTCGCCGTTGTGGTCAAGCTTGCGCCCCGCCCCCTGCTACAGATGGGCCTTGAACACCTCGCCCACACGGCGCACCCCTTCGCGGATCGTCTCGGGCGGCACGCTGGCAAACGACATGCGCAGGGTGTTGGTGCCGCGGCCATCGACGAAAAAGGGCTGACCGGGCACATAGGCCACCTGGTGTACTGCTGCCTCGGCCAAGAGCGCGGTGGCGTCGAGCCCCTCGGGCAGCGTCACCCACAGAAAGAGGCCGCCCTCGGGCCGATAGTAGCTTGCCTCGCTGGGGAAAAAGTCGTCGATGGCTGCGCACATGGCATCGCGACGCAGCCGGTAGGTATCGCGGATGCGCGCCACCTGGCCGGGCAGCCAGCCGCGCCGTATGAACTCGGCCGCGATCTCTTGCGAGAGCGAGCTGGTCATCAGATCGGCACCCTGTTTGGCCATCACCAGTTGCTGCACCACGTCGACGGGGGCCACGGCCCAGGCCACACGCAACCCTGGCGTCAGCGTCTTGGAAAATGTGCTCAGATAGATCACCGTGTTGCCCAAACGGGGCCCATGGGCCGAGCAACGGGCGCTGTCCAGCGCCGCCAGCGTAGGCAACGGTTCGCCCGAGTAGCGTAGCTGGCCATAGGGGTCGTCTTCGACGATAGGCACGCCCATCTCGCTGGCAATCTCAACCGCGCGGCGACGGCGTTCGAGGCTGAGGCAGACGCCGGCCGGGTTGTGGAACGTCGGCAGCAGATACATCAGCTTGGGTTTGTGCCTGGAGATGAGCTCGGGCAAGAGCTCGACACAGGCGCCATCGCCGTCAAGCGGCAGTGGCACAAAACGGGGCCCATAGGCCTTGAACGATTGCACTGCCCCCAGGAAGGTGGGCGCCTCCACGATCACACAGTCTCCCTCGTCGAGCAGGATGCGCCCAAGCAGATCAAGCGCCTGCTGCGAGCCCGACGTGATGAGGATATTCTCTGGCCCAGCGGGCACGCCCTGGGCCTGCATCTGCTCAGCAAGCAGCTGGCGCAGCCCGATGGAGCCATCGGTCAGGCCATATTGCAGCGCCTCACGAGGCGTCTCGCGCATCACGTGGGCGGCCACCTCTTGCAGCTGCTCTGTGGGAAAGAGATCGGCCTCGGGCCACCCGCCCGAGAGCGAGATCACCTCGGGCGACTGGGCCACTTTGAGGATCTCGCGGATAACTGACGTTGTCATGCTGCCCAGACGCTCGCTGTAGAGCGCTTCCCAGTTCATGGTCATGTCTGAACCTCCCTGTATAGCCGAGCGCGAGGGCTGCACCGTCTCGATGCTCGCTCCCTCGCGCCTACTCGTCGCACTATAGGGCCAGTCAACGCCCAGGTCAACCAGCCAGCTGGCGCCGTCCCTCTTGCCAGGCGGCCAGCAGCATGCCCGCCAGGATCAGCGGGCCACCGATCCAGACGCCCAGCGGCGGCGCCTCGCCCAGCACCAGAAAGGCCAACACCGAGGCGCCAATCGGCTCGCCCAGCAGCGCAATGGTCACCAACACCGGCGTAAAGTAGCCCAGCGCCCAGTTGTACGACGAATGCCCCAGTATCTGCGGCCCGATGGCGAGCAGAGCAAACATGCCGTAGGTTGGCAGGCCATAACCCAACAGCGGCTGGCCCGCCGCCAGGGTGTAACCGATGAGCAAGATCGCTGCGACGGCATAACACGGCCAGACGTAGGCCAGTGTCGAGAGCTTGCGGCGCACCGCGCGCCCCAACATAAAGTAGGCAGAGCCCGCAACGGCCCCAAGCAGCGCCAGCAGGTCGCCCAACAGAGCTCGCGGCGAGAGGGTCAGGTCGCCAGCGCCGATGATGGCAGCGCCGGCCAGCGCCACCACGATGGCAACCACGCTGCGCCCAGCGATCTGCTCTCTGAGCACGAACCGCAAGATCAACGCCACCCACAGCGGGTTGGTAGACACCAGGATCACGGAACTAGAGACGCTGGTATAGTCGAGTGAGCTAATCCAAAAGGCAAAATGCAGCGAGAGGCAGCCGCCTGCGGCCAGTAGCAGCCAGCGCTCGCGGCCCGTCAACCCGCCCCACTCGCGCCGCAGCGGGCCCAGTGATAGTGGCGAAAGCAGCAACGTCGCCAGGCTGAGCCGCCAGGCGGCCACCGCCAGGGCCGGCGCGTCGGCCAATCGGATGATGATCGAGCCGGTCGATGTGGCGAGGATGCCCAGCACCAGCGCCAACCAGTGATAGTAGCGCCGCGCTATTGGCCTGCCCCCACGTGCCATCGCCATCGCCCCCTGCAAAGATCATGCGAGCATAGTGGGGCCACCAGGGCTCGTCAAGCCGACGCTCTGGCGATGTGGTACAATGAGCCCAATCAGCGCCACAAAAGGAAGCGCCCACCATGCCCATCCGCGTGCTGCCGCCCGACATCGCCGCCAAGATCGCCGCTGGCGAGGTGATCGAGCGCCCGGCCTCGGTAGTCAAAGAGCTGGTCGAGAACGCCATCGACGCTGGCGCGAGTCAGATCGGCGTCGACATTGTCCAGGGCGGCAAGCGGCTAATGCGTGTGAGTGACGATGGGGTCGGCATCGCTGCCGACGAGGTCGAGGTGGCCTTTGAGCGGCATGCCACCAGCAAGCTCTCTTCTGCCGAGGAGCTCTATCACATCCGCACACTGGGCTTTCGCGGCGAAGCATTGGCCAGCATCGCCGCCGTGTCGCACCTCACACTCTCCACGTGCACGCGCAAAGCCCTGGCGGGCGTCACCCTGCGCCTCGAGGGCGGCCAGATCGTTCAGCGCTCAGCCCAGGCGCGCCCGCCAGGCACCACGGTGCAGGTCGAGAACCTGTTCTATAACACACCTGCCAGACTGCGTTTCCTGTCGAGCGACCCCACCGAGGCGGGGCACATCGGTCGCCTGATCTCGAGCTATGCCCTGGCCTACCCAGAGCTGCGCCTGCGCCTCCAACACAACGATCGCCAGATGCTGCGCACCAATGGCACGGGCTCGCTGCAGGATGTGGTGCTTGCGCTCTATGGCCTGGACGTAGCACAAGAGATGCTGCCCGTCGACGCACCTGCCAGAGAGCCGAACGGCATCGCTGTCGACGGCCTCGTCGCTGCACCCTCGGTGCACCGCTCCAATCGCAACGACATCGTGCTGTTCGTCAACCGCCGCTGGATACAGGATCAGACCCTCTCTTTTGCTATTCGAGAGGCCTACCGCACGCTCTTGCCGCAGGGCCGCTTTCCCATCGTCATCCTGAATATCAGGATCGACCCCGAGCAGGTAGACGTCAACATCCACCCCACCAAGCGCGAGGTGCGCTTCAGAGATCCGCGCCTGGCGTTTGCGGCGGTGCAGCGGGCCGTGCGCGCAACCCTGCAGGCACAGTATCCGGTGCCGGTGAGCCTGGTGCCAGGCACATCCACGGCGGCCTGGCGCCGCGACGGCGCCTCGCGCGTGGTGAGTGTGTATACCCCCGCGCAACACGAGATGCCGCTCTCGCCGGGGGTCACACCCCAGACCCAACACCAGCCCGCCTCGCCTGATGCCACCGCGCCCACCGAGCGGCTGCCCATGCTCCGTGTGGTCGGCCAAATCGCCCAGACCTACATCGTGGCAGAGGGGCCCGGGGGCATGTACCTCATCGACCAGCACGCCGCCCATGAGCGCATTCGCTATGAGGCGCTGCGTGCGCAGCGAGCCGCGCTCAACGTGCCTGGCCAGGAGCTGCTCGAACCCATCGTTCTCGATGTAACGCCGCAACAGGCCGCCCTGCTCGAAGAGCATGCCGCGGAGCTCGCCAACTATGCGTTCGACATCGCACCCTTTGGCCCCAGCACGGTGCTGATCAAACGCATCCCGGCGAGCCTGGCTGGCTATGATCTGGTCGCGGCATTGCTCGAGCTGCTCGATGCAGCGGTAGAGGGCGGTGACGGCTTTTCGTGGGAAGATCAGGCCCTGTTCACCGTGGCCTGCCATTCGGCCGTCCGCGCCGGGCAAACCCTCTCCATCCTCGAAATGCGTGACCTGATCCGCCAGCTCGAGGCCACGGCTCTGCCCCACACCTGCCCTCACGGGCGCCCAACCATGGTACATCTGAGCGCCACCCAGTTGGAGCGCGAGTTTGGTCGACACTGACGCAGCAACCCTGGCGCCCACAACGCGTATAAGGGGTACAAGCGCAGACATGACTGCACTCATTCATCCGTAGGAGCATACCATGGATCGTCTCTATCGAAGCAGCACCAACCGCGTTATCGGTGGCGTCTGCGGAGGGCTGGCCGAGTATTTCAGGGTGGATGCCACCCTGGTGCGCATCTTGTTCGTGACGCTGGCGATCATGTTCTCGGGCACGGGGCTGCCCGTCTATCTGCTGCTGTGGCTGTTCATCCCGCAGCGCGACGTGCCCTTTACCGACCATGACGACTCGATCCGCCAGAACGTGGATGACATCAAGAGCACCTTTGGCGAACTGCGTCAGCGCCATTGGGGCGACGCCAACAGCAGCGACCGGCTGCTGATCGGCGGCGCCATCCTGGT
>JAAYDS010000196.1 GCA_012729155.1 Chloroflexota bacterium
CCGAGCTCTACCGCGATGTGAACAACCGCGTCCTCGGCGTCAAGGCCATGGACACGACCACCAACAAGGCGATCGCCATCAAGGCCAAGAAGGCCGTGATCCTTGCCACCGCCAGCACCGAGGCGGCCACGGCCTACAAGAAGAAGATCACCACGCCCGACATCGCAGAGATGCCCGCGGCCAACCCCAATAACGACGGCTCCGGTCTCATGATGGCTGCCGCCCTGGGCGCCGACCTGACCATGTTGGACGCGTGGGGCAGCCCCGGCCTGCGCACCAACCTGCCCGGGCCCAACGTCAGCAGCACCGGCAAGCAGGCGTGGATGCCCTTTGGCATCATGGACGCTGGCGCCATCCTCGTCAACAACGAGGGCCATCGCTTTGTCAACGAAAAGGGCGCCACCGATGACATTGCCTTGGCGGTGCAGGCGCAGACGGGCAAGATCTGCCACATGGTCTTTGACAGCCAGGTGGCCGAGATCTTTAACAAGTGGCCCATGGTCGTCTCCTCCCACCCCGACAAGGGCGATGTCAGCGGCATCGGCGGTTGGGGCTTGGTCGATGACTTTGTGGCTCGCAACGGCATCAAGGTAGCCAAGACCATCGAGGAGTTGGCCGCTGCGGTCAAGGTGGAGCCGGCGGGCCTTAAGGCCACGATCGAGCAGTGGAACAACTACTGCCAGGAAGGCAAGGATCCCGACTTCAAGCGCACGACCTTTGGCCATGCCGAGGCCAAGACGGTCGGCGCCGGCATCAAGACGCCCCCCTTCTACGTGCACAGCCCCATCCGCGTCCAGATCATCTTGGCCGACGTCACCCTGATGGTCAACACCAAGCTGCAGGTGCTCGACGTCTTTGGCAACGTGATCAAGGGCCTGTACGCTGGTGGCGAGACAGGTCACGGCAACCTCTACCTCAGCGGCCACGGCACGCACATGGCCTGGAGTTTCGCCTCCGGCCGCCTGGCCGGCACGAATGCCGCCGCCGAGGAGTCCTGACCGTCCCGCCCCCACTGACCCACGACCGGTTGCGCCACCGCCCCGATGGCCAATCTGCATCATGCCGGCAAACGGTCGGCCCCCGTGACTCTCAAAGGAAGATAATGAGGTGAAGCGGCTTGCGTGTCTTTGCGTCTGCTCTCTCGTGCTGTTGACCGCCCTTGCGGCTTGCGGCTCACCGCGGCCCGCGCCGGTCGCGAGTGCCCCACCGACGTCGGCTGTCACCGCCGAGCAATGGGCCGAACGTTACCCTATGGAGTATGCCCAATGGGCGGCCTCTGTGCATGGTGTGGCCTACCTGGCCGGTGACATGGCGGCCCCGGGCTGCACCGGCTGCCACGGTGACCCGGCCGGAGGAGAGACCCGGACCGCGGCCTTTCGTCTCAACATTCCGGCACAGTGCGGCCGATGCCATGCCGACCAGCAGGTGACGGCGAAGCACGCTTTGCCCAACGATACGTATGAGAGCTACCTGAAGACATTCCATGGCGCCACGATTGAGTACTATCGCGCCACCGACCCTTTGGCCGAACGCTATGAGGCCGTCTGCAGCGACTGCCACACCGCGCATGCCATCCATGCCCCCAGCGATGCCCGCTCTTCGGTCGCGCCAGCGAACCTGCGGCGGGCCTGCGTCAAGTGTCATCAGGACGCCGAGCCTGTGTTTGGAACGATGGGATACGGCCACTTCCGCATTGATAGGACGGCATCGCCTCTACTCTACGTGCTGGACCTGTTCTACAGGATTGCCATCCCCCTGATCATCGGGGCGATGCTGCTCTACATCCTGCTGGATATCCTGCACCGAGTACGTGGACGCGCTGTGGGAGGGAATCAGTCATGAGCAAGCAAGGCGACCCAGTTGTCCGTTTTGCCGCGAGCCAGCGCATTGAACATATCCTGCTGATGGTCTCCGTCAGCATGCTGTGCCTCACTGGGCTGCCGCAGAGGTACAGCAATGCCGGATGGGCGCACGCCGTCCTGGGCGTATTCGGCGGGCTACAGCAGGCTCGCGCGGTGCACCACTTCTTTGCCGTGGTACTTCTTGCCGAGGCGCTCTACCATGCCGTCGTCGTCGTCTGCGAGCTGATCCTCGTCCGCCCGCGCCCGACGGCGATGCTCCCCGGCGTGCGCGACGTGCGCGACGGCCTGGCCTCTGTGGCCTTCCTGCTCGGCCTGCGCAAGGAAAAGCCGCGCTACGGCCGCTATGATTTCAGGCAGAAGATCGAGTACTGGTCGTTGATCTGGGGCATCGTCGTCATGAGCATCACCGGCTCGATCCTCCTGTTCCCGTTCTACGCCACACGCTTTCTGCCGGGCGTGGTTCTGCCGGCCTCCCAGATCGTGCATAGCTACGAAGCCGTGCTAGCCTTCCTGGCCATCGTGACCTGGCATTTCTACACTGCCCATTTCGCGGAGGGGATCTTGTCCTTCGATTCGAGTATCTTTACCGGCAAGACGACTCTGGAACGCATGAAAGAGCAGCACCCGCTGGAGTACGAGCAGTTGATGGGCGAGAGTACAGCGACTGAAGCGGGCGGCGCGGACCGCTCGTAACCGTTCACGGGTTGCGACGTCTGCGCTGACGACCGCTAGGACTGCAACGCAGAGGATTTTAGAGTCTCTGTTCGGGACTTTTGCGCATGGTGCGCGCATGTTCGTGAAGGTTGGGTTGCGGGCTTGCCCCGCTTTAGGAGAACCGATGCCAAGCGCAATCAAGATCGCCGTGGCGGCAGTGTGCGGCCTCTTGGGCCTGGTTGGCGCAGGATTGGTCGGCCTGCACGACATGGCACAGAGGCCCACCTACTGCGCCACGTGCCACGCCATACAGCCCTATGTGGAGACCTGGGCGGATTCCAACCACTTGGCCCACACGCACAGGCAATTCGCCATCCGCTGCCAGGCCTGCCACGCCCGGACCGTCGGAACGCTCGTCTCCGAGGTGGTGAGCACTGTCCGGCACACCTATGACGATCCCCTTAGCGAGATCAAGGTGCCCCAAAGCGACTGTTTTCGATGCCATGGCGATTACCAGACACTGGCCGAACGCACCAAGAACCTGGTACAGAACCCACACGACTCCCACTGGGGCGCGCTCGACTGCGGCGTCTGCCACAAGATGCACAAAGACTCCATCGACTACTGCGCCCAGTGTCACGATCCCACAGTAAACAAGCCAGGTTGGACGCTGCCGCCACGTCAACGATAGCGGCCGCCGCCTCTGTTTCCGAGCCGGGAACAAATTCTTTTTTCGCCTGCGCCTGGCCGTCGGACCCGACCAGCGGCCGGATCGTGGGGCCGTTCGGCCAGTTCGGCGATTCCGCGGCTGCTCATCGACTCTTGGCCACCTCGATCGCTTCCGGCCATACGCCGTAGGTGCAGGCGGAAATCAAGGTCAGCCGGTGTCTTCCCTGGGGGAGACGAATTTTGGAAAGGACCGCCAGGCGGTTCCCCGCTCCCGCCTCCCAGTCTCCGGTGTATTTGCCGTCCAGGAGAACCAGCCCGCGCATCGGCCACTCCATCCGGTATTGCTGCCGTGTAAGCGTCACCTGATATTCGCGACCTTCCTTGACGTCGAACGAATAGTTCACCCATTCGCCCGCTTCGCGGGAGCG
>JAAYDS010000197.1 GCA_012729155.1 Chloroflexota bacterium
GGGTGCTATGCCTGCCCGATCCGCTGCAAGCGCGTCGTCGAGGTTCACGACGACGAGTATGACGTCAATCCGATCTATGGTGGGCCAGAGTATGAGACGGTGGGCGCGTTTGGATCAGTCTGTGGCGTCGACGATCTGCGGGCCATTGCCAAGGCGCATGAGTTGTGCAACGCCTATAGCCTTGACACCATCACCACCGGTATGACTGTGGCCTTTGCGATGGAGTGCTTTGAGAATGGCCTGCTCACCCTAGAGGACACCGACGGGCTAGACCTGCGCTTTGGCAATGCTGCGGCCATGGTTGAGATGACGCGTCGCATATGCGAGCGCGAGGGGGCCCTGGCGGATCTCCTGGCTGAAGGACCCACTGTGGCCGCCAAGCAGCTCGGGCCCGAGGCCGAGCCATTCCTGGTGACGGTCAAGGGGCAGCCATTCCCAATGCACGAGTCGCGCTATCGCCATGGGCAGGGCCTTGGCTATGCGTTGTCGCCCACCGGCGCCGACCATATGCACAACTTTTGGGATGAGGGTTTGGCCAACTCTGAGCTAAACGAAGGCCTGCAAAGCCTGGGCGTCTACACGTCAGTGCCGCAGACCGAGCTCTCGCCCGTCAAGGTGCGAGCCTACAAGGCCGTCAGCAACTGGCAGTGGGTGCACAACCATCTCGGACACTGCATGTTTGTGCCCTGGTCGCGCGATCAGATGGTCGACATCGTGCGTGCCATTACCGGGTGGGAAACGACAGTGCACGAGTTGCTGATGGTGGGCGAGCGCGGTGTTACCATGGCGCGGGCCTTTAACCAGCTATGCGGGTTGGGTCGCAAAGACGATGTGTTGCCCCTGCGCATGAACACGAGCTTTAGGGCGGGGGTGGTCAACGAAGCACCCATCGATCCAGAAGTGCTCGACGAGCATGTTGGCCTGTTCTACGAGATGATGGGTTGGGATGCCGAGACTGGCGTACCGACGTCGGCCAGGCTCCACGAGCTGGATATCGCCTGGGTGGCCGAGCTCTTCTAGTGACGTGGATCAGGCGCCGTGGCGGGTAACCGTCACGGCGCTTCTTTTTCGCTCTGTGGAGGTGGGCAGTGAGAGGCTGGCGAGATGCGCGTTGTTGGCGCGAAGTGCTCATCAGGGGCGGCATAACGGCGATCATGGCTGGCGTGATCTACTTTGCGCTGGTGCCCGAACCGCTGATCTGGCTAGCGCCCGTCGTGGTCTCGGCGCTGGTGGTGATGCGCTGGGTCGTGCGACCCGAGACGCTGGATGATCTCGACTAGGCAACTTGCTACGTTTGGGTTGATTCTGACGCGCGGCTATAATCGACCTGCTATGCATGAATACGCTGTCACCGAAAACGTCGTTGATATCGTTTGTCGTCATGCCGTCAAGGCTGGTGCGCGCCGTGTGCGTCGTGTCCATCTGGTGGTCGGTGAGCTGTCGTCGATCATCGATGATAGCGTCCAGTTCTACTATGACCTCATCAGCGAGGGCACGGTTGCACAAGCGGCAGAACTCGTCTTTCGACGCGTGGCTGTCGAGGTTGAGTGTGGCGCCTGTGGATACGTCTGGCAGCCTGCCGATGCCGACTGGACCTGCCCACAATGCGGTCAGGCGCAGGCGCGTGTGCGGGCTGGCCGCGAGTTCTATGTAGAAAGCATCGAGGTGGAAGACTGATGAGCAGAATCCCCGTGGTCGAGCGCATTATGAAGGCCAACGACGACGTGGCAGCAAGCAACCGTCAGTTGCTCGATGAGCACGGCGTCCACGCCGTCAATATCATCGCCGCGCCGGGCGCCGGCAAGACGAGCCTTATCCTGGCTGTGTCGGTCGCGCTGGCAGGGCGAGTTCGCGTGGGTGTCATCGAGGGCGACCTGGCCTCTGATGTCGACGCCCAAAAAGTGCGCGCAGCGGGCCTACCCGTCTATCAGATTAACACAGGCGGCGGTTGCCATCTGGATGCGCGACAGGTGCGCGTGGCGCTTGATCAGATGCCCCTCGATGAGATCGATCTGTTGCTGATCGAGAATGTGGGCAACCTGGTGTGCCCCGTGAACTTTGTGCTGGGCGAGCACACGCGTCTGGGTATCTCGAGCGTGCCCGAAGGCGACGACAAGCCGCACAAGTATCCCACCATCTTTGCCAACGTGGATGCGTTGGCTCTGAACAAGGCTGACCTGCTGGCTTTTATGCCGTTTGATGTCGCCGAGTTCGAGCGGCTGGTGCGTTCGCTGAACCCCGAGATAGCGGTGTTCCAGGTATCCAGCACCGTGGGCACGGGTATCGACGCGTTGGCCGACTGGCTTGCCGGCCTGGCCGCCTGA
>JAAYDS010000198.1 GCA_012729155.1 Chloroflexota bacterium
CTTGCGTTGGGCCTAGCCGATCGGCTACAAGCCGCTGGCATACGCTGTTTTGGCCCCAGTGCGGCTGCGGCACGCATCGAGGCATCCAAGGCGTTCAGCAAGACGCTTATGCGAGACCTGGGCCTGCCCACTGCCGACTTTGCTACGTTCTGCGACGCCGATACGGCCGAGGCCCATGTGCGCGCCGTGGGTGCACCGATCGTCGTCAAAGCCAGTGGCCTGGCCGCCGGCAAGGGTGTCATCGTTTGCCAGACCATGGACGAGGCTTTTGTGGCGATCGACACGATCGGCCGAAAGCGTGCCTTTGGGGCGGCCGGCGACGAGATCGTCATTGAAGCCTTCGTCACTGGCAGCGAGGTGTCTGTGCTCGCCTTTAGCGATGGCGTCACCGTGCGCCCGATGATTCAGGCGCAAGACCACAAGGCCGCCTGTGATGGTGACCGCGGTCCCAACACCGGCGGCATGGGCTGTTATGCGCCCGCCGCACTGCTCGATGAGGCTCAACTGGAAGCCGTCACCGCACGCGTGTTGCAGCCTACGATCGACGGCCTGCGACAACGCGGAACTCCTTATGTGGGCATCCTCTACGCCGGCTTGATGGTCTCAGCCGACGACCTAAAAGTGCTCGAGTTCAACTGCCGATTTGGAGACCCCGAGACACAGGCCATCTTACCGCTGCTCGAGAACGACCTGCTTGAGGTGCTCGAGGCCAGTGTCGACGGGCGCCTGCACGAGATCGAGTTACGCTGGCGACGGCTCACCAGTGTCTGCGTGGTCATGGCTGCACAGGGCTACCCTGGCGCCTATGAGCGCGGCCTTCCGATTGAGGGCCTCGATGCAGCTGCCGCACTGGATGACGTCGTCGTCTTTCACGCCGGGACGCGAACCGTCGATGGCCAAGTGCTCACCGACGGCGGGCGAGTGCTCGGCGTTACTGCGTGGGCAAGCGATCTGCGCGCAGCTCGCGACCGTGCCTACACGGCCGTCGGCCGAATTCACTGGCCAGGCGCTTTTGCACGACAGGACATCGGCTGCAAGGGGCTCGAGGAGGGGCGACGATGACGCTCAGCGCGTATTCACAATCGGGAGTAAACATCGACGCGGGCAACCGTGCTGTCGAATTGATGAAAGCGGCCGTGCGCTCCACCTATGGGCCCGAGGTGCTGCTGGGCATAGGCGCGTTCGGCGGCCTTTTCGATGCCAACCGCCTGCGCGATTTCCGTCATCCTGTGTTGGTGGCTTCAACCGATGGCGTGGGCACAAAGACGATGATCGCTTCGGCGCTGCGCAGCTTTCACACCCTGGGGCAGGATATCGTCAACCATTGCGTGAACGACATTCTGGTGCAGGGGGCCGAGCCGCTGTTCTTTCTTGACTATGTGGCCTCGCCCGTACTCGAGCCCGAGGCAGTTGCAGAGATGGTGGGGGGCGTCGCCGCCGCATGTCGCGAGGCAGGCTGCGCCCTGCTTGGCGGTGAGACGGCTGAGATGCCCGGCGTCTATGCCCCCGGCGAGATGGACATAGCCGGCACCATTGTTGGCGTGGTCGAGCGCGACGAGATCATCGATGGCTCGCGCATCGAGGCGGGTGACGTGTTGCTGGGCCTGCGCTCTACAGGGCTGCACACCAACGGCTATTCGCTCGTGCGCCGTATCATCGGCCGTGAGCGCTATCATGAGAACGTGCCTGCGCTGGGGACGACGCTAGGCGCGGCGCTGGTGAGGCCTCACCGCTCATACCTTGCCGCAGTGCGCCGCCTACGGTCGGCTGTCGACGTCAAGGGCCTGGCACACATCACCGGCGGAGGCTTTGTGGAGAATATCCCTCGCGTGTTGCCTGCGGGTCTGGGCGTCAGCATTCGTCGCAACGCCTGGCGAGTCCCCGCCCTGTTCGAGATACTACAGGATGAGGGCAACGTGCCTGGCGAGGAGATGTACCGCGTATTCAATATGGGTATCGGCATGGTCGTCATCGTGTCGCCAGATGCCGTAGCCGAGGCGCAGCAGGCTTGTGACGAGCCGGCACCGGTCATCGGTGAGGTCGTGA
>JAAYDS010000024.1 GCA_012729155.1 Chloroflexota bacterium
CACTGTCTGTGCGACAGGCTGCGACCATGACACGCTGGCGGCGGCTCTGGCGGCAGGGGCCGATGAACTCTGGCTACGTGACCCATTGTACACGGTGGCGGGGCTGATGATCGATCGACGGGTCATCCTTCGCGCCTCGGCTGATACGCGCCCCATCTTGCAGGCGGCCGAGAGGAGCGCAGCGGCCGATGAGCGGCTTTTCTGGGTGCAGCCAGGGGGACAGCTCGTGCTGCAAAGCCTGGTGCTACAGCATGGCCGCGCTACCGATGGCGCAGGCGGTGGGTTGGCGCTCAACGAGGGACGTCTGGAAGCCTATGACTGCGAATGGCGTAGGGGGCTCGCGACCATGGGGGGCGCTCTGCTCAACAAGGGCCAAGCGCGCCTGGCTCGCTGTTGGCTCTATGACAATGCTGCCGATGGTGCCACGCACGATGGCCTGGCGGGATCGGGCGGGGCGGTGCTGGGCATCAGTGGCAGCAGCCTCTCTATGCAGAACTGCACCCTCTCGCAGAATCGCTCGCAGGTGGTGGGCGGCGGCATCCATCTGCAGCGTGCGGCCAAGGCATGGTTCAGCAATCTCACGGTCACCGACAACGAGTCGCGAGGCGTCGGCGGCGGCCTGGCCGTCTTTGGAGAGGCGCATCTCGAACATTGCACTGTAGCGCGCAACCGTGCCGGCATGGCGGGCGGCGCCTATGTGGCCGGCCTGCTCAAGACCACAGCGGGGCTCTATGCCGATAACTGGGCCGGCGATCTCGTTTTGGCGCCTCGCAGCGGCGCTCATGAGGAGCTCAACCTGTTGCTGCAAGGGGCTAACCTGGTGGCCGATGGGCAGATCGATGGCGCTTTGTACGGCGCTGCGCGTCTGGGAGAGCTCAATGATGAGTGCGGCGCCGTGCCGGTGGTCCTCCTGTTGCCGGGCAGCGCGGCCATCGACCGAGCATCGTCCAGCGACACGACGCTACAGACCGACGCCTGTGGGCAGCCGCGCTTCTCTCGCTATCTCGGCCTCACTGGCGCGAGTAGAGGTGAGGGGGATCTGGGCGCCTATGAGCTACAGCCCGAGCGCGACGGCGCCTGGCAAGCGCTGGCCCGTAGCCTGCACCATGTGTGGATTCGTCTGGGTGGTCGATAGCCCTGCGCCGGGTTGATGCTCACCCTTTTGGGCGCTATAATGACCTTCGGTGAGGTCGTTGGGAGGTGATCATGGGCGCGTGGTGGACGAGTCTTTCGTCGCTGGCACAGACCTTTGCCGCAGCGGCGCTCTTTTTCAGCATTGTGTTTCTATGGCAGTTCTTTGCAGCCATCTCGGGCCTGGGCGGCGATGGCGGGGGCGACGCCGTTGATGCCGATGACCTGCTCGAGGTCTCTGGCACCTCTGATGCTGACCTGACCAGCGATGCTCAAGGGCTCGACGTGTTTCGCCTGTTGTCGATTCGCTCGCTGTTAGCCTTTGCGCTGCTCTTCAGCTGGGCCGGCGCGCTCTACCTTGGGCAGGGCCTCGCCGTCGGTGCGGCATTGGGGCGGGCGGTGCTCTGGGGCCTGGCTGGGATGGTGGTGGTGGCGGCGTTCTTCTGGCTGCTGCCACGGCTCACTGAAGAGGGCACCGCGCGAGCGAACAGCGCCGTGGGGCAGATTGGCGAGGTCTATATCGCTATCCCCAGCGAGGGCGTGGGCCAGGTGCGCGTGTTGATGGCGGGGCAGGTGCGCTTTGTCAAGGCTCGCAGTGCTGATGGCGCCGCCATGCCTGTCGGGCGCAGTGTGCAGGTGGTGGGCGTGGCCAGTGGCGCCACGCTGCTGGTGCAAGAGACCGTATAGGAGGCGATATGGGACCGACCGGCCTGATTCTCGCATTCATTCTGGCGCTGATCGTCATAGCGCTCTTTGCCACGTTGGTGGGGCGCTATCGGCGCTGCCCATCTAACCGCATTCTGGTGATCTATGGCAAGACTGGTCGAGGCGCTGCCAAGACGATTCATGGCGGGGCTGCCTTTGTCTGGCCTCTGCTGCAGGATTATGCCTATCTGGACCTGGAGCCCTTTGTGGTGCCCATCGAGCTCACCAATGCCCTCTCGCAAGAGAACATTCGCGTGTCGGTGCCCACGACCATCACGGCGGCCATCTCGATTGAGGAAGGGCTGATGCAGAACGCCGCCGTCCGCCTCTTGGGGCTGACGCAAGATGAGATCAAAAACCAGGTGCAGGATATCATCCTGGGCCAAATGCGCGCCGTCATCGCTACCATGGCCATCGAAGAGATCAACAGCGACCGCCAGGCGTTTATGGCCAAGGTGAACGATGCCGTTTCGACCGAGCTCGACAAGATCGGCGTGACGGTCATCAACGTCAACATCCGCGACATCGAGGACGAAAGCGGCTACATTCAAGCGTTGGGCCGCAAGGCCGCCGCCGAGGCGGTGAACCAGGCCAACATCGATGTGGCCGAGCAGGAGAGGCGCGGCCAGACTGGCGTGGCCGAACGTGAGCGAGACCGACGACGCGCCGTGTCGGCGGCCGATGCCGAGGCTGTGATCGGCGAAAAGCTGGCCGAACGTGACCGGCGTAGCCGCACGGCCGAGTACGATGCCGAGGCGGTGCAGGTTGAGGCCGCAAACCTCGCCAAGCAAGCAGCATACCGGGCCGATCAGCAGGTGGCCGAACAAGAGGCTCGCCGCCGTGCCGAAGAGGCTGCGCGTGTGGCCGACGGCTCCATCCGTGTGGCAGAACAGAATGCCGAGCGCGCCGCCGAAGAGGCGCGCGCCGTGCGCGAAGAAGCGCGTCTGCGTGCCGAGGTGGTGGTGCCCGCTGAGGCCGAGCGCACCAGCATCCTGGTAAGCGCCGACGCTGAGCGCGAGCGCCAGATTCGCGTTGCCCAGGGCCAGGCTGAGGCCGTCAGGCTGCGACTGCTTGCCGAGGCCGAGGGCACCCGAGCCGTTCTCGAAGCCAAGGCCGAGGGATATCGCGAACTGGTCGAGGCGAGCGATGGCGCTGCCCAGGCAGCCTCGTTCCTGGTGGTTGAGCGGCTCGTGGAAGTGGCCAACGTGCAGGCTGAGGCGATCAAGAATCTGCCGCTCGACAAGGTCATCGTATGGGACAGTGGCAGTGGCGACGGCGGCCTCTCAAATCTGGGCAAGCGCGTCATCGGCGCTCTGCCCCCCATGCACGACCTGGCCCGTATGGCCGGGCTCGAACTGCCCGACTATCTGGGTAAGGTTCATGCTGAGCCCAAAGGCGGCGAGAACGCTGCCACCGGGCCAGATGCAGCAGCCACCGCCGACGACGCCAAGGGCGCCGACTAGCATCAACCAGGGCGTGCCAGGCACACGGCGTGGCACGCCCTGACCCTTCTCAGTCGTCAAGCAGGCAAGAGCGTGGACGTAGACAGTCGCCACCCTGGCCTTATCGTGCTCCGCTGATTGCCGACACCTCGTGATACCTGTACGACTGCACACAGCCTTCGTCTGGCCCAGGAGCGTTGCCGATGGACACCGCAGCAACCACGCGCAGCGTGGCCTCTGTTGTGGCGCTGCTGATTGTCATGCTCATGCTGCTGGGGCATGGCCTGCATGTTCTGCTGCTGCCGCTCGCGAGCATCGACAACGTGCCGCCGCTCTGGCTCTATGGGTTGGGCGGAGCGCTCATCGCCCTGAGCCTGCCGATCTGGGTGGCCGCGCTGCGGCTGCTGAGAGACTGCCGGCCTCGCGGCATCTTGCTGACCGAGGGTGTCTACCGTCTGTGCCGCCACCCGCTGTACGGCAACGGCATCTGCCTGACGCTGACCGGGCTGTGCCTATGGTGGCGCTCGTGGGTAATGTTGCTGGTCCCGGCTTTGAGCCTTGCGGCTGTGCGTCTGCTGGTGCGCCATGAAGAGCGCGACCTCGCCGGGCGATATGGTGATGCCTGGGCGCACTATGTGGCAGATACGCCCTGCCTTGTTCCACGGCTCTGGCGCGGGCGATTGCCCTTTGCTGCGCCTTTGCGCAGCGGGTGCGTGGCGCCAGGTGTATGGGGCATCCACAACTTGACGGCCAGCCTCTTTGTGGTAGAGACACAAGCCGGCTATCTCGCCATCGACGCCGGCCAGGAGCCACGCACGTTGCGGCGCGCTCTACGGCGTCAGGGTATCGACGGAGAGCGCGTTGCGGCGGTGCTGCTGACGCATAGTGACCCCGACCATGTGGGCGGCCTGGCCGCCTTTCCGCACGCGCAGGTGTATTTGGGGCGCCGCGAATTGCCGCTGCTCGATGGCAGCCTGGCGCGGACGCCAGGCCACCACAACGCTATCATCCTGCGGCCGCTGACTCTGCTCGACGACGGCGACGTGCTCGTCATCGGCGGTCGTGAGGTGCGGATTATCGCAGCGCCGGGCCACACTCCGGGCTCGTTAGCCTATCTGATCGACAACACGATGCTCTTTGCAGGCGATGCGCTCAATCTCAAGAACGGTCGCGCCTGTCGCGTGCTCAAGGTGTTCATCATGAACCTGGAGGAGCACGTGGCCTCGATTCGCAAGCTGGCGGGCGTCGAGGGTGTCGAACTGCTCTGCACCGCACATGGCGGCTGCACGGCCAATCTCGATCAGGCCTTTTGCGGCTGGCGTTAGCCGCTACGTAGTGCACATCGACGAGCCAGCTAGGCTCCAGCTAATAGACCGTTGCCCGCGCCACACCCGATGTTCAGTGTCAGCGCGCTGGGGCCGGCCAACCAGCCTGCCAGCGGCGGCACCATTCCGCGAAAGAGAGCCAGAACCGCCCAACAGGCTGCCCTGACAGCCAGGATAGGCGCCGCTGCTCTGGTGCGGGCCGAGATGAGTCAGTCATCTGGCTGACCCGCGGAGCCGCATAGCGCGCCGAGACCGCGGCTGCGACGCATCTACAGGACGGGGGGTGGTACCATGACGGGCACCGAGATGTCGGCGTGCTCGCTATCAGCACGCACCGTCAATGGCACGGCCAGGGCCACCCGGTGGATCAGACACACCGCGGCCTCATCGGCGCAGTAATACAACGTCAGCTCGCCGCGCAGCGTGCCCGTCCCGGCGGTGAACCGGGCGGGCGTATCGACTGGAAAAGCCCTGCCCTGCAGTGAGATGTCCCGCTCGCCCTCTGCGATGTGCAGCGGGTCAGTGACCTCTGGCTGCCACACCAGCCGCGACGCGGCCCGGGCATTCACCTTGTAGCCTGCGGGCAGGCGCAGCCGCAGCCGTATGCGTCCCGAACCGGGCCGTACCTCTTGCGGCGGCGTCTGCAGTATGGGCAGCGCCGCGCCGGGCACGGCAAGCGTCAGCAGCCCCTCGGGGTCGGCCAGCGCCAGGGTGCTGACCGATCGCGTGGCGAGGTCGACGATCCGTACCACATGGTTGTTGGTGTCGGCGACATAGAGCAGCCCAGCTGCCCCGCACAGGCCACCAGGCTCGCTAAAGCGTGGCGCCTCGCCATCCACCCACCCTGGCTCACCATCGCCCAACAGCGTACGCACCTGGCCAGCGCCCACGTCGATCACCTTGAGCTTGTGGTTATAAGTGTCGGCAACATAGAGCAGCCCCTGGTGGTGTGCCACGCCGAGAGGGTGTTGCAGCCGAGCATCGCTCCAGCCGCCGTCCACATCGCCAAACACAAACAACCCCTGGCCGATGACGGTGTGTACGCGGTCGTCGGGCTCCCAGCCGATGGCGCGGATGGCACTGGCCTCAGCGTCGGCCACGTACAGCCGTTCACCATCGGTGGTCAGCCCCGATGGTTGTGCCATGAGGGCGAGCGGCCGCGGTCCATCGTGCAGCCCCTCGCGCCCCGAGCCGGCAAAGGGGCCGATCTGGCGGGTATCGAGGTTGAGCGCCCAGAGCTGATGGGTCCCCGCCATGGCGATAAAGAGCATGCGCCCCACCCGCACTAGGTCCCACGGAGAGTTGAGGCGCGTCTCGGCCGCGTGGCCCGCGGGTTGCCCATAGGCCAGAGAGCCGTCCCCTGCCACCGTCTGCAGCGTCTGCTTGGCGAGGTGGGCGACGCGTACGGCGTGATTGCCAGCATCGGCAAGGTAGAGGTGCTCGCCGTCGAGCGCCATGCCCTGCGGCTGGTTGAGGGCAGCCTCGTGCCAGGCGCCGTCGCGCAAGCTGGGCTCGCCACTGCCGATGAGCGCCAGCACCTGCCCGGCCAAGGTTGCCACGATGATGCGGTTGTGCCCGCTATCGGCGATATAGAGTCGATCATGCGTGGCGTCGGCCAACACCTTGCCAGGAAAGCGCAGCGCTGTCTCTGGGAGCTCCTCGGGCATCAGCGTGAGAGGACCGCTGTGCAGCGTGCCCCGTTGCTGGTGGGTGGCGATGGTCTCTGCGACGAGGTCATGGATGGCGTCATATACGCCCTCGCCCGAACGCTGAGCGATGATGCGCCCTGTTGGGTCGATGAGCACTGTGGTGGGCCAGGCGCGCACGGCATAGGCTTGCCAGATGGCATAGTCGGGGTCGGCCACCACTGGGTGGGTGATGCCATACCGCTGCACCACGCGGCGCAGGCTCTCGATACGGGCCTCGTTGCTGAACTTGCTCGCATGGACGCCGATGACGACCAGCGCGTCGCCAAACTCTTGCTCCAGGCGCAACAGGTCGGGGATCACATGCAGGCAGTTGATGCAGCCAAAAGTCCAAAAGTCGAGCAACACCAGCCGGCCGCGCAGCTCGGCCAGGGCGAGGGGCCGGCTGGTGTTGACCCAATCCAGCCCGGGCGGAAAGTCCGGCGCACGCACCGTGGCAGCGTTGGAAGGCACCGCTGTTCTCCTCATCAAGCCCAGATACGACAGCCCCCCGCGTGGCGGGGGGCTGTCGTGTGGCGTGTTGCACCTCGAGAGATATGCCATGCGCCAGCTTGAAGCGACAGGGCCAACTCGGGAAGTGCAGAGTGCAGAGCACTCGCAGTCTCTCGACTGCAGCTCAAGTATACGCATTATGCTGACAGATGTCAATTTACGCCCTCACGTGAATATGGCCGTTGTGTCTGGCATTGACAACACCCGCAAGAGCGCTACCATCAGCTAGCCCCAGAGGGAGACGCGCATGAACAGCCGTGAACGAATTCGCACCATTATCGCTGGCGGCGAGCCAGACCGCTGTGGCTTTTGGATGGGGAACCCCTATCCTGACACCTGGCCGCTGTTGCTGGCACATTTTGGCGCCCCTGATGAAGAAAGTCTGCGTCAAAGACTGCACGACGATTACCGCTGGATCAACCCGGATGCCGACTATGCTCACCCCGAGGGCCGCTCGATGTGGCACATCAACAAGACGGCACACGGCGCCGCAGGCCCTCTGGCCCATGCTGAAACCGTGGCCGACGTCGAAGCCTTTGACTGGCCCAGCCTCGACTATCTCAACTTTGAGCCCACGCTCGAACGGTTACGGCAACTCGGGCCCGTCTATCGCGCCAGCGGCTACTGGACGCCCTTTTACCATATCGTCATGGACCTTTTTGGCATGGACACCTACATGATGAACATGTACCTCAACAAGGCGGTCGTCCACGCTGTTACCGACCGGGTGTGCACTTTCTTCTACGAGGCCAACGAGCGGTTCTTTGCGCAGGTGGGCGACCTGATCGATGGCTTTTTCTTCGGCAATGACTTTGGCACGCAGCGCGGCCTGATCTGTGGGCCGGCACAGTTCGATGAGTTCGTCATGCCCTGGTTCCGACGCTTTACCGAACAGGGGCACCGCTGGGGCTATCAGGTCATCCTGCATTCGTGTGGTTCGATCTACAAGGTTATCGATCGGCTGATCGACGCAGGCGTCGATTGCCTGCACCCTTTGCAGGCGCTGGCCGAGAACATGGACGCCGCGACACTGGCTCGTGACTTTAGCGGGCGCATCGCTTTCCTGGGGGGCATCGATACACAGGAGTTGCTCGACCGTGGCACACCCGAGCAGGTGCGCGCCGAGGTGCGCCGCGTGCGAGACTTGCTGGGCCCAAACCTGATCATCAGCCCCAGCCACGAAGCGATCTTGCCCAACGTGCCGCTAGAGAACATCCGTGCCATGGCCGAAGAGGCCACGGGGTTGGGCGTGGAGTAGATGACGATGGGCATCACCGCCGCCCTGCCGCCGGGCCTGCGCCTCGCACACCCAACGTGCGAGGATGCGGCTGCCGTGACCGCTTTCTGCAACGCTCGCGATATCGCCTGCTACGGCGTGGGCGAGACGGCACTCGACGATGTGCTTGCCAACTGGGGAGAGCTTGACCTGGGGTGCAACGCCTGGCTGTGCTGCGATACAGCGGGCGCGGTCGTCGGTTACGCCACCACCTCGCCCGCAGGCGACCGCGTCAACTGCAAATGTTGCACCTTGCCCGCCCCGGCCTGGGCAGCGCTCTCTGAGGCAATGCTGCGCCTTGCGACGGAGCGCGCGGTTGCGATTGCTGCGGCTAACCCCGCGCTGCAACCGGTGGCCTTTACGCTGCAACCCAGTGTGCACCCGCAGGCGCGTCAGGCG
>JAAYDS010000199.1 GCA_012729155.1 Chloroflexota bacterium
CGCAGGCCGGTCAGGTCGAGCGCGGGGCCCAGCAACGGTTGCTGCGCCTCCCATGCAGGCAGCTGGCGCGCCACATAGCTGCGCCCCACGGTGAGCGCCGCAACCCCACCGCCCACCACGAGCAGCACCAGCGCCAGCAGCACGATCAGGCAGCCCCTGGCGCAGCCGCAGCCCTTGCGGTTGGCCGCGGCCTGGCCGTCGATGGCCGGGTTGTAGGCTGGCGCGCCGGGGTGCGTGGGCGGCTGCGGGCTCGCTGCGGGCGGCTGTGTTGGGGGGAGCTGTTGTGTCATGGCGTCGCCTCCAGCGTGATGGCGCCGTCGGCGTGGCGCGTGACGGCCAGGCCCAGCGCGTCGAGGGCGCCCGCGGCCTGATCGCGCACGGGGCAGATGGTATATTCGCCCAGGCTGTCGCTGGCGGGCACGCAGTGGCCGTCGTCGAGGGCGGCGGTGAGGGCGGCGATGGCGTCGCGGTCGCCCAGCAGGCCCAGAGCGCGGGCGGCATCCATGCGCACCGCGGGGTCATCGCTATCGGTGACCAGGGCGCGCACCTCGGGCAGCACCTCGTTCTGGCCCAGATAGGCCAGCGCCACCAGCAGATGCTCGCGGGCCAGCCCGTCGGCCTCGTCGGCAGCGGCCTGCACGGCGGGCAGACCGTCGGGGCCCAGTTGGCCCAGGCTGCGCGTGAGCCGCAGGCGGTACATCTCGTGGGCCTCGAGGTAGGCGTCTCGCAGGCGCGGGGCGTCGGTCGAGGGCTCATCGACCTCGGCCTGCAGCGCGGCGCAGAGCAGGCGGGCGCGCTCGTCGGCCGCGAGGTCGTCGCGCTCGCCCAGCGCCACCGCGGCGCTGTATTGCAGGGGCAGCGCGTCGCCGGTGAGCTGCCGTTCGAGCAGGGTGAGGCCGGGCGTGGGCGTGGGCGCCGGCGTCGCCGAGAGCGACGCTTCTGGCGTGGGCGTTTGTGCGGCGCGGCGCGCCTCGGCCAGCGCCGTGGCCAGATCGGGCCGGCGCGCGCGTTGCCACAGCCAGTAGCCGCCCGCCGCCAGCAGCAGCACGGCGGCGACGATGACGAGGATCAACAGTCCCTTTTTCATGAGCCGCTCTGCTTTCCGGGGTCGGCCCAGTCTATCTCGTCGAGCGAGCCGTTGGGCCAGGTGTGCTCTTGCAGGTAGGCCGGGTATTCGCAATCGCGAAAGCCCAGGCCCAGCGTGTCTTGCGTGCGCGGGCTGAGTTGGTAGGCGGCCTCGCGCCGGTCGGGCACCAGGTCAAAGTCCCTGTCAAGGGGGTCTGGGCCCCAGTTGCCGGCGGCATCTTGCTGCATCTGGTAGCCCGCAGCGCCCCACCAGCTATGGTAGGTCTCGAGGTGCGTCCACTCGTGCAGCACCGTCGAGGCGAAGAGGTCGATCCCCTCGGTGACCTTGCCGGTGACGGGGTTGGCCGAGGGGTTGCCGGCGCCAAAGATGCGCCCCACATAGATGACGTCGGCCTGCGAGGCGTCGGCAAAGCCGTTATAGTAGCCATAGTCGGCGCAGGCGCTGTCATAGATCACCTTGCCGCGATGGCCCTGGGCGGCGGCGGTGTCCATCCAGTAATAGAACCAGTTGGGCACCGAGCCGTCGGGGTTGTTGTAGCTGTCGCGCCCGAAAAAGACGCGCACCCGCTGTGGATCGGGCGGCTCACAGCGGCTGGCTGCCTCGTCAAAGGCGAGCTCGATCTCCAGCGGGCCAAAGGCGTCGTTCTTTTGCGGGCCGGGCCCGTCGAACCAGGCCTTGACGCTGTCGCCCTGGGCATCTTCAGGGTCATAGTGGGGCGATTTGCCGTCGAACTCGGGCACCTTCCAGGTCACATCGTCGACCCACACCTCGGGCACGGTGCTGCCCTGCAGGTCGAGCTCGAGGTTGCAGTGGTAGCAGGCGGGCAGCGTCACTTTGTCGTCGGCGGCGGGGGCGTCGATATAGCCGCGGCACGCGTCCACGATCTCGTAATCGGCCAGCACCTGGGCATCGAGCAGGTTGCGCCAGGTCTCGGTGTAGCGCAGCTCGCTCAGTGGGCCGGTGTGGGTGTAATAGACGCCGCGCTGGTCTGGCGCCGACTTGACCACCTCGGGCGGGATGGGCTGGCCCATGGCCTGCCCGTCCATGATGTGGACGCCATCGTTGGCCTCGAGGTGCATCACCATGGCGCCACCGGCGGCCGACCAGGTCGACTCGCCCGAGGTGCGCAGCTCGTGGCTCACGTCCACCGTCAGCGTGTAGGTGGCAGGGTCGGCGTCCAGATCAAACGTGAGGGTGATGGCGTCTTGCGCGGGGTCGAGCGGCTCGCCACCCGAGCCCGAGAAGCGATCGGTGAGGGCGTGCCCGTCGGCGCTGAACTCGGCGCTGTTGCTGACGCGCCAGTCGATCTCGCCCGAGCGCAGCGCAAAGGCGCCGTCTTGCCCCTGCTCGAGGGTAAAGGCCAGGCGGGCTTCATAGTGCGCCGACACGGGCAAGAGGCCGGCCAGGTCGACCGGCACCGAGCTGTTCATCAACTCGCTGACGCTGGCCATGGTCGGGTTGTCGCCCAGGGCGCCGGTGTTGCTGAGCAGGCTAAAGACGGACTGCAGCCGCCCTGCCGCGACGGGCGCCCCCACGCCGCCCACAAAGAGCGACGTCGCGATGCCGTCGGTGCCGGCGCCAGGGCCGTTTTCGACATAACGCAGGGTGCCTTCAAAGGTGGCTGGGCCGTCAGAGGCTGTATCGGCCAGGGCCGGCGGTGGCGACGCCGGCAGGGCGATGAGCAAGAGCGCTGCCAGCAGCAGCGCCACGTTGGGGGGATGGTGCATGCCACGCCTCGCAGATGAGTTGGGCCGGCCAGGCTGGCCGGCGTTTGCTGCGGTTTGTAGCACTCTCTATGGCTGCTGTCAAGGCGTTTGGCGGGCATGGTCAGCGGCTCTGTTTGCCGGGGTCGGCCCAGTCTTGGGCGTTGGCGGCGCCGATGCGCCAGCCGGCCTCGGCGCGATAGGCCGAGTACTCGGCATCGCCCAGGCCCAGGCCGGGGGTGTCGAACAGTTTGGGGCTAAAGCCCAGGGCGGGCTCGAGCGCATCGGGGATCTTGTCGCGGTCGCCGGCGTCCTCGGTGAGCTGCTGATAGCCGCGCTGGCCCCACCAGGCGGCATAGTCGCGCAGGTGCTGCCACTCGTGGCGCACCACCACGGCGTAGGCATCGATGCCCGTGGTGACCTGGCCCGTAAGCGGGTTGACCAGCAGCAGTTCGCCATCGCGAAAGAGGTTGCTGAGGTAGATGCGGTCGGCCAGCCAGGGGTTGCCATAGCCGCGAAAGGCGGCCCAGTCGGCCTCGGCGGGGTCGTAGCGCATGGCGGCGCCGTGGCCCTGGCCGGCGGGGGTCTGCTGCCAGTAGTAGAACCAGTTGGGCACGTTGCCGTCGGGGTTGTTGTGGGCGTCTCGCGAGAAAAAGAGGCGCACCTGGCGCGCGGGCACGGCCTCGCAGGCCTGGGCCGCTGCCTCGACAAAGGCCGCCTCGAGCTGATAGGGCCCCCAGGCGGCGTTGTCGCCGGGCAGGGGGGCATCGAACCAGAAGCGCAGGTCGGCGCCGCGGCGGTCGTCGGGGTCATAGTGGGGCTCGTGGCCGGCAAAGGGGGGCAGCGTCCACTCGAGCTGGGACGCGTGCACATCGGGCAGCACCGTGGCGCGCAGGTCGCCCTCGAGGCTGCGCTCGCCCTCGGCGGGGGCGGTGAGGCGGCCGTCGTGGGGCGGTTCGTCGATGACGGCATAGCAGCGGTCGGCGATCTGATAGCTCACCAGCAGCTGCGTGTCGGTGACGTCGCGCCAGGTCTCGGTGCCGCTGAGCTGGTCGAGCGTGCCGCTGCGGCTGTAGGCGATGGCGTGCGTGCCTGGCTCGGACGAGACGACCTCTGGGGGGATGGGCTCGCCGAACGACTGGCCGCCAAAGGTCTCGATGCCGTTTTGGGCGCGGATGTCGAGCTGCACCAGGCCGGCGAGGGCCGACCAGCGCGAGAGGCCGTTGATGGGCATGGGGTGGGCTATGGCGACGTCGAGGGCAAAGGTAGGCTCGTCGGCGCGCAGGTCAAAGGTCAGGTCGATCTTGTCATGCTCAGTATTCAGAGCATACTCTCCCTGGCCGACGAACTGGTCGCTGATGACGGTGCCCTCGCCGCTGAGCTCGGCCTGCTGCGTGAGCGTCCACCGCAGGGCGCCCTGTTGCAGCGCCAGGCGGTTGGGCGCTACCTGCACGAGGGTAAAGGTCACCCGGGCGTCGTAGCGGGCCGAGATGGGCAAGAGGCCGGCGAGGTCGACGGGCACGGTGCTGCGGAGCTGGTCGTAGAGCCGGGCCAGCGTGGCGTTGTCACCGAGCGACGAGAGGGCGCCCAGGCCCGACAGCAGCCGCACCCCCGCCACCGGCGCCACGGCGCTGCCCCACATGATGCCGGCGGCCCAGCCAGACTGGGCGGCCATGGGGCCGCTTTCGACATAGCGCAGGCTGCCCACAAAGGTGAGCGGCGGCTCGTCGGCGCTGGCTTTGGGCGGGCCGTTGGCCAGGACGATCAGCAGAGGAAGCACGGTGCTCAGCAGACGCTTCATGGCTGCGCCTCGCTTTCCCAGGCAGGCGTATGCTAGCGCGCCGTTCGTGCGGCGTCAAGGGCGCGGCGCTGCGCGGTGGGGCGCCCCTGGCCTCGCACCGCGCAGCGCCACGTCACCATAGCCGTCTTTGACACTAGATGACGAGATCATATAATCGCCTTATGCATTTATCCGAGAAAGACAGTTATGCCGCCACGCCGCTGCGATGAGCCCGATCTGCCTGCCGGCCGCCGTCGGGGCCCTTGTGCGCTGGGCCGCCACGCAGGGGGGCTGCGTGGCTTTTTGGGGCCGCGCCTGGTGTTGTTGCTGCTCGACAAGCCCGCCCATGGCTATGAGTTGCTTGAACGGCTGACGGCCGAACAGCCTCACATGCCCACGGCCGATCCCGGCCTGCTCTATCGCACGCTGCGCCAACTCGAGGCCGACGGGCTGCTGGTCTCGACGTGGGATACCGCCGGCCAGGGGCCGGCGCGTCGCCTCTACGAGGTGACGCCCGAGGGCGTAGCCTTCTTGCATGCCTGGGCGGGCCGCGCTGAGCACATGCGCGCTTGCCTGGGGCGCTTTCTCGATGGCTATCAGCGGCACTTTGACCCCAGCGAGGCCTAGCCGCAGCCGGGCGTCGTCGTTCGATCGATCGCGTAGCGGGTGCGCGCTCTCACACACAGGAGGTTTGCCCATGAGCCCATCGCCTGAGCGTCGCGAGCAAGTGCAGGCCAAGCCAGGGCCCGGCGGGCCTGGGGCCGGCAAAGTGGGGCCAGGCAAGCCTGGCGCAGGCAAACCTGGCGCTGGCAAAGCTGGCGCTGGCAAGCCTGGCCCAGGCGGGCCGGGCAACGGCCCAGGGGCGCAAAAGCCTCAAAAACCCCTCTGGCCCACGGTCAAGCGCATGCTGGGCTATCTCAGGCCACACCGTCGGCTGCTGGCGCTGGTGGTGCTGGCGCTGTTGGCCACCACCGCCGTCGAGCTGGCCCCGCCCGTGCTGATCCGCTATGGCGTCGACCGCCTGATGCTGGGCGGCGAGGCCCGCGGCATCATCTGGCTGGCGGCAGGCCTGTTTGGCCTCTCCATTGTGCAGGGCGCCGTCGACTTTGCGCGCCTCTATGCCATGGCGGGCGCCGGGCACCGCATCGTCTTTGGGCTGCGGAGCGCCGTCTTTCGCCACCTGAGCAGCCTCTCTTTTTCGTTCTACGACCGCGCCCGCACAGGCGAGCTGATGTCGCGCGTCACCGCTGATATCGACACCCTGAGCGACTTTTTCGGGCGCGCGGCGGTGATCGTGCTGACCAACATCCTCATCTTGCTGGGCATCCTCGCGGTGCTCTTTGGCTGGAACTGGCGCCTGGGCCTGCTCTTTTTGGCGGTGACGCCGCTGCTGGTGCACGGCATGCTGGTGTATGCCCGCCAGGTGCGCCCCGCCATGATGCGCACCCGCCGTGCGCTGGCGGCCCTCACCAACACTCTGCAGCAGAGCCTTTCGGGGATTCTGGTGGTCAAGCTCTTTGGCCGCGAGCCGTTCGAGGCCCAGCGCGCCGACCGCCAGGCGAGCGCCCTGCAACAGGCCAACATCGGCGCGGCCCGCGTCAGCGCTTTGTGGATGCCCTATGCCAACGTGTTGATGGGCGTCATCACCGGCCTGGTGCTCTGGTATGGCGGGCGCGGCGTGGTGCGCCAGACGGTCTCTCTGGGCACGCTGATCGCTTTTACCAGTTACGTGAGCATGCTGTTGCGGCCTATCCGCCAGACAGGCATGATGCTGAACGTGATGATGCGCGCCGCCGCGGCCGCCGAGCGGGTGTTTGAGGTGCTCGACACCGAGCCCGAGATCCGCGATGCACCCAACGCCTACGCCCTGCCCGCCGTGCAGGGCAGTGTGCGCTACGAGGGCGTGCAGTTCAGCTACGACGGCGAACATGACGTGCTCCACGACATCGCCCTGGCCGCGGCGCCAGGCGAGATGGTGGCGCTGGTGGGCGCCTCGGGCTCGGGCAAGAGCACGCTGGTGCACCTGCTGCCTCGCTTTTACGATCCGCAGGCGGGCGCCATCACCATCGACGGGCACGATATCGCCGCCGTGACGGTCGAGAGCCTGCGAGATGCCATCGGCATCGCCCTGCAGACGGCCTTTCTCTTTGACACCTCGGTGGGCGATAACATCGCCTATGGCGCGCCCGACGCCAGCCGCGCCGATATCGAGCGCGTGGCCCGCGATGCCCAGCTGCACGATTTCGTCTCGTCGCTGCCCATGGGCTATGAGACGCCCGTGGGCGAGCGCGGCGTGCGCCTCTCGGGCGGGCAGCGCCAGCGCATCGCTCTGGCGCGCGTGCTGCTGCGCGATCCGCGCATTCTGATCCTCGACGAACCCACCGCAGCGGTAGATGCCGAAACCGAGCGGCAAATGCAGGCCGCCATGCGCCGCGCCCGCCAGGGCCGCACCACCTTTGTCATCGCCCACCGTCTGTGGACGGTGCAAGAGGCCGATCAGATCCTGGTGCTCGATCAGGGGCGCATCGTCGAGCGCGCGCATGGCGACGAGATCGCCACCGCCCACCAGCAGCTGGTGGCCGCGGGGGGCCTCTATGCCCGCCTGCAGGCACTACAGACCCAGGCCGAGGCGCTCGCGCCTCAAGAGGAGGTGCTCTGATGACCATTCGCGGCGGCTTTATGGGACGCTTGCAGGGCGGCGGCCAAGAGCACGACGGCCCCGTGCCCCTCGACCGCGATGCGCTGCGCCTGTTCGGTGGCTATGTGCGCGCCCACCTGGGCCGCTTGTTACTGGGGGCCGCCTGCCTGCTGGTGGCGGTGGGCGTCACGCTGCTGCTGCCCTATCTGGGCAAGGTGGCCGTCGACCGCTACATCGCCCAGAACGACCTGGTGGGCCTGGCCTGGCTGGGGGGCATCTACATCGCGCTCAACGGGGTCTACTGGCTGGCCAGCTACTGGCAGGGGCTCATCACCGCGCAGGTGGGGCAGCGGGTGGTCTATGCCATCCGCCATGACCTGTTCGGCCGCGTACTGGCCCAGCCGCTGGCCTTTCACGAGCAAGAACGCGTGGGGCAGATCGTCTCGCGCCTCACCAGCGACACCGAGGCGCTCTCTGACGTGGCCTCGAGCGAAGTGCTCAACCTGTTGGGCGACCTGCTGACCATCGTGGGCATCATCGTGGCCATGCTGCTGATCGACTGGCGGCTGGCGCTGGTGACGCTGATCCCCATTCCGCTGGTGATGGCCAGCATGGACTATTTGGGGCGGCAGATGCGCAGGGCTTATCGCCATGTGCAGCAAGAGATCGCCGCGGTCAACGCCAGCGTCGAGCAGGGCGTCTCGGGCATGCGCGTGGTCCAGTCGCTGGGGCGCGAGTCGTTCACCGCCGAAGAGTTTGAGCAGATCAGCCTGCGCAATATGAGCGCCAACCTGCGGGTGAGCCTGCTGTTCGCCGCGATCTTTCCCACCATGACCATCACCAACACCCTGGGCACGGTGCTGGTGTTGGGCTATGGTGGCTGGCTGGTGGCGCAAGGCTCGCTGGCGCCAGGCGTGCTGCTGGCCTTTTTTGCCTACATCAACCGCCTCTATGGTCCGCTACGCGAGCTGGCGCTGGTGTACAACCGCTATCAGGCGGCGCTGGCCTCGCTGGCGCGCATCGGCGAATACCTGCGCCGCGAGCCCGAGATCGTGTCGCCCGAGCAGCCGCAGCGCCCCGCCGAAGGGTGGCGCGGTGCGCTGAGCCTCGAGGGCGTCACCTTTGCCTACGGCGACGAGGCGCCCGCGCTTTGCGACGTAGACCTGCAGATCGCGGCGGGCGAGACGGTGGCCATCGTCGGGCCCTCGGGCGCCGGCAAGAGCACCCTGGCGCGCTTGCTCACCCGTCTGAGCGATGCGCAACAGGGCCGCGTGGCCATTGACGGCGTGGACGTGCGCGACATCGCCTCGTCAGAGCGCACCCATCTGGCCATGCTGGTGCCACAAGAGGTGTTTCTGTTTGCCGACACCATCCGCGAGAACATCCGCTATGGGCGGCCTACGGCCAGCGATGAGGAGGTTGAGGCGGCCGCGCGCCGCGCCCAGGCAGATGCCTTTATCCAGCGGTTGCCGCAGGGCTATGACAGCTACGCAGGCGAGGGCGGGGCGCTGCTCTCTGGCGGGCAACGCCAGCTGGTGGCCCTCGCTCGGGCGCTGCTGGCCGATCCGCGCATCCTGATCCTCGATGAAGCCACCGCCAACGTCGA
>JAAYDS010000200.1 GCA_012729155.1 Chloroflexota bacterium
ACCAGCGTGTTTGGCGTGGGCGCGGCAACCGCGCGTCAAACCAGCGGCGCGGCTGCCGCCCTGGCCGATCTGGAAGGCCTCACCGCTCATGCCAATGCTGTGCGCATTCGCCTAGAGGAGCCGCAGGAGGGGAGATGCTAGATATCCGCGCCATGATCGGCCCACGGGTAGAGAGCCTGCAGGAATATGCCCCCGAGCCGTTGCCCGTGCTGGCGCAGCGTTTGGGGCGCAGCGTTGACGAGCTGATCAAGCTCGACGCCAACGAGAACCCGTATGGCCCCACTGACTACACTCTGGAGCGGTTGCGTGCCTTTGATCAGTACCATCGCTACCCCGATGCCCAGTCTCGCGAGCTACGCCAGGCCATCGGGGCCTATGCGGATGTTGACCCCAACAGTGTGCTGGTGGGCAACGGCTCTGATGAGCTGATCGACCTGGTGCTCAAGGTTTTCCGGCCCGAGCCACGTTCTACCTGGCTCGAGGTCATCAATTGCCCGCCAACCTTTGGCATGTACGCCTTTTATGCAGCCACCAACGATCTGCGCTTGCTCGAGATTCCGCGCAAGCCCGACTTTTCCCTCGATCTGGAGTGGATCGGCGCGGCGTGCGCCGATGGCACCCCCCGGCTACTCTTTGTCACCTCGCCCAACAACCCCGATGGTCGGCCTTTGCCCGACGAGGCGTTACAGACCCTGCTCGCTCTGCCGCTGGTGGTCATTCTCGATGAGGCCTATATCGAGTTCGGCGGCGCGTCACGGGCGGCCTGGGTGGCCGAGCATGATAACCTGATCGTGCTGCGCACCTTTAGCAAGTGGGCAGGATTGGCCGGCCTAAGGGTGGGCTATGGGATCTTTTCTCAGCCGCTGATGGATGCTTTGACGCGGCTGAAATCGCCCTACAATGTCAACATTGTCGCGCAAGAGGCGGCGTTGGCCACCCTGGCCTCGCTCGACGAGGCGCGTGTAAACGTCGCGCGGCTGGTGTCCGAGCGCGAAAGGCTCTATCAGGAGCTACAGGGGCTGCCCTTTGTGCAGCCTGTGCCCAGCAGCGCCAACTATGTGCTTGTTCGCAGCAGCGTCCCTGTCGAGCGCCTACGCGACGTGATGGAGCGGCATGGCATCATCCTGCGATACTTTGCCGGTACGGCGCTCCAGAACCATGTGCGCATCTCGGCGGGCACGCCCGCTCAGACCGATGCACTGCTGACTGCGCTGCGCGAGTTGGCCTAAGACCAGGAGGTGACGATGGCACGCCAGGCAGAGATCACCCGCAAGACCCGCGAGACCGAGGTGCGCATCAGCCTAGAGCTGGATGGCAGCGGCATGGCCGATATCGACACCGGCGTGCCCTTTCTCGACCACATGCTCAACCATGTGGCACTGCACGGTTTGCTCGACCTGACGGTGTATGCCCGTGGCGACGTGGAGGTGGACGACCATCACACCGTCGAGGATGTTGGCATTGTGCTGGGGCAGGCCCTGGCCCAGGCTGTCGGCGATAAGGCAGGCCTGGCGCGCTATGGCAGCCAGATGGTGCCGATGGACGAGGCGCTGGCGCTGGTTGCGCTCGATTTTTCGGGGCGTTCGGTGCTGGCCTTTGATGCCGCGCTGCCGGCGGCCAAAGTCGGCACCTTTGATACTGAGCTGGTGGCCGAGTTCTTGCGGGCGTTGGCACAGCATGCCGGTCTGACATTGCACGTGCGCGTGTTGGCGGGCAGCAACACCCATCACATCATCGAGGCCATCTTCAAAGCGCTGGGGCGCGCCCTGGGGCAGGCGCTGGCTTTTGACGCGCGGCGCGCCACCGTGCCCTCAACCAAGGGGGTACTCTGACATTGCTCACGATCGTCGATTATGGAGTGGGCAATCTGCGTAGCGTCTACATGGCCTTTCGACGGCTGGGCGTTGAGGCCAGGGTGACGGGCGCTGCCGCCGACCTCACAGGGGCCACGGCGGTGGTGTTGCCGGGGGTGGGCGCCTTTGGCGATTCCATCGCCAATCTGCGCGCCTTGGGGCTCGAGGCGCCTCTGCGCGCCGTCATCGCCGATGGGCTGCCCTTCTTGGGCATCTGTGTGGGGCTGCAGCTGCTCTTTGAGGTGAGCGAGGAGTTGGGCGAGCATCGTGGCCTGGGGGTCATCCCAGGGCGTGTGCGCCGTTTTGAGGGCGGTCTGCCGGTGCCACACATGGGCTGGAACCAGATCGACCAGGTGCAGGCCTCGCCCCTCTGGCAGGGCCTGCCAGACGGAAGCCACGCCTACTTTGTGCACTCGTTCTATGGCGCGCCCACCGAGCCCGGCTGGACGGCCGCCACCACTAACTATGGCGTCTCGTTCTGCTCGGCCGTAGCCCGCGGCAACCTCTTTGCGATCCAGTTCCACCCCGAAAAGAGCCAGGACACGGGCGAGACCATCCTGCGCAACTTTTTGCGGGTGGCCGGGATTGCCGGGAGCGCGGCATGATCATCTACCCTGCCATCGATCTGCGCCGTGGGCGCTGTGTGCGCCTGCAGCAGGGGGCCTTTGAGGCTGAGACGGTCTTTGCCGACGATCCGGTCGACGCCGCCCTGCGCTGGGCCAGCGAGGGCGCTCAGTGGCTGCACGTCGTCAATCTGGATGGCGCCATCGGCGCTCCATCGAGTGCTAACCTGGCTGCGCTAGAGCGCATCGTCGCAGCGGTAGAGATACCCGTGCAGTTTGGCGGCGGTGTGCGCACAGCCGATGATGCGGTCAACTTGCTGGCCCGGGGCGTTTCGCGGGTGATCATCGGCAGCGTGGCGGTCACCAACCCTGAGGTGGTGCGCGCCGCTATCGACGCCTGTGGCGCCGAAGCGGTGGCGGTGGGCATTGATGCGCGCGACGGCCGCGTGGCCATCCATGGTTGGGCCGAGACCTCGACGCGTGACGCGGTCGATCTGGCCACCGAGATGGCGGCTCTGGGCGTGCAGCGCATTGTACACACCGACGTAAAGCGCGATGGCATGTTGACGGGCGCCAACATCGCCGCCTGCCAGCGCATGGCGCGCGCGGCGGGCGTAGGTGTGATCGCTTCGGGCGGCGTGGCGAACCTCGACGATGTGCGCGCCGCCTGTGCCGCCGCGGCGCAGGGGGTTCAAGGGTTAATCATCGGCATGGCGCTCTACCGGGGAGCCATCTCCCTGACAGAGGCGCTGCGCCTGACACAAGGAGAGTAGCATGCTGGCCAAGCGGATTATCCCCTGTCTCGATGTCAAGGATGGTCGTGTGGTCAAGGGCGTCAACTTTGTCGAGCTGCGCGATGCCGGCGACCCCGTGGAGCACGCGGCCGTGTACAGCCGCGAGCGCGCTGATGAGCTGGTGTTCCTCGATATCACCGCCTCGCACGAGAGCCGCGATATCGTCATCGACATGGTGCGCCGTGTGGCCGACACCATCAATATCCCCTTTACCGTGGGCGGCGGCCTGCGCACCGTCGAAGACCTGCGCTCCGTGCTGCTGGCGGGCGCCGACAAGACCTCGATCAACAGCTCGGCTGTGCGTACGCCCGACCTGATTACCGAGGGCGCCAAGCGCTTTGGCGCACAGTGTATGGTGGTGGCCATCGACGCCCGGCGTCGCCTCGAGGGCGGCTGGGAAGTGCTCATCAATGGCGGCCGTGAGGCCACAGGCCTGGACGCCGTGGCCTGGGCCCAAGAGGTCGAGCAGCGTGGCGCTGGCGAGATTCTGCTGACCAGCATGGATTGCGACGGCACTAAGGATGGCTATGACATCGCCCTCACGCGTGCTGTGGCCGATGCCGTCTCCATCCCGGTCATCGCCTCGGGCGGCGCGGGCAAACTCGAGCACTTTTACGACGCCCTGACAGCAGGGGGGGCCAGCGCCGCGCTGGCTGCCTCGCTCTTTCATTTCCGCGAGCTGACGGTGGACGACGTCAAGGCCTATCTGGCCGAGCACGGCGTGCCGGTGAGACGCTGACGATGGCCATGGCACAGACGGCGCCCGTGGATGCCGTTCGCTGGGATGATCGCGGCCTGGCGCCCGCTATCGTACAAGATGCAGCTACGGGCCAGGTGCTCATGCTGGCCTACGTCAACTGCGAGTCGCTGCGCTTGAGCCTGGCCTCGGGCGAGACCTGGTTCTACAGCCGGTCGCGGCAGCGGCTCTGGCACAAGGGCGAGACCAGCGGCAACGTGCAGCGTATTGTCAGCGCTTGTCTCGATTGCGACGGCGATGCCGTGCTCTTTCGCGTCGAGCCGGCCGGCCCCGCCTGTCATACCGGTGCGACATCCTGTTTCTTCCAACAGCTCATCAGCGACGAGGAGACGCCATGAGTGACGTGCTACAGGCCCTACAGGCAACCATCGATGAGCGCCGCGACCATCCGCGCGAAGGGTCATACACCTGCCGGCTGTTGGCCGAGGGGCGTTCGCGCGTGCTGCAAAAGGTGGGCGAAGAAGCCGTCGAAGTGGTGCTGGCCGGCGCAATGGCCGACGATGGCCAGTTCATCTACGAAAGCGCCGACCTGGTCTACCACCTGATGGTGGCACTGGCCGAGCGGGGGCTGGGTTGGCAAGATATCGAGGCCGAGCTGAAGAGGCGCTTTCGCTGAGCTGTGAGAGGGGCCATGACGCAGCAAGCCATTGACGCCAGCCGCTATGATGCCATCCTGTTCGACCTCGACGGCACGCTGATCGAGACCGACAACCGTTGGGCCGAGCAGCTGGCTCAGCGGCTGCAGTGGGTCAAGCGCCTGCACCGCGGCGCCGACATCGAGGCGCTCTCTCACATGTTGGTGATGAGCATCGAGACGCCCGGCAACTATGCCGTGGCGTTGCTCGAGCGGCTAGGGCTGGCCAGATATCTCAGTGGCATCGGCGACCGGATCCGCCGTTCCAAGGGCCTGGCCACGCGCGATGGGCATGAGATCGTATCAGGCACTCTCGAACTGCTGCAAGCGCTGCAACCGCGTTTTCAGCTCGCTGTGGTCACCACCCGCGCGCGGCCCGAGGCCCTGGCCTTTGTGGCCGGGCTGGGTATAGACCACTTTTTCCCCGTGGTCATCACCCGGCAAGATGTGCTGCGTATGAAACCACACCCCGAACCCTTGCTCAAGGCCGCAGCGCAGCTGGGCGTCAGCTCGACACGCTGCATCATGGTGGGAGA
Source organism: Chloroflexota bacterium (assembly GCA_012729155.1). GTDB lineage: Bacteria > Chloroflexota > Anaerolineae > UBA1429 > UBA1429 > JAAYDS01. The sequence goes on from JAAYDS010000200.1 coordinate 5,138, forward strand.
CACCACCATGGACATGCGCTCGGCACGCCGGGCGGGCGCGCTGGCGGTGGGGGTGCTGTCGGGCTTTGGCACGCGAGGCGAACTCGAGCGCAGTGGCGCGGAGATCATCCTAGACAGAGCGGCCGATCTCGCTGCGCTGCTACGCTAGTCGACGATCTCTTCCTCTTTACCGACCTCGACGCGATAGAGCTTGTCAGGGCTCTCGAGACGATCCAGATAGAGGATGCCGTCGAGGTGGTCATACTCGTGCTGAAAAGCTTGCGCCAGCAGGTCGTACCCTTTGTAGCGCACCGGTTTGCCGTTGACGTCTTGTCCCTTGATCAGCACCTCGGTGGCGCGCACCACCGAGCCATGGTAGCCGGGCACGCTGAGGCAACCTTCGTCCATCTCTTCAGCGCCGCGCGCACGGACAATCTCGGGGTTCACCAGCACATAGCGCCTGCCAGGCTCGACTTCACGGCCTTCCTCGTCAACCTCAGCGGGCATCTCGATGACAAAGACGCGCTGCAGTACGCCGATCTGCGGCGCCGCCAGGCCCAGGCCATGGGCCGCATGCATCGAGTCGAACATGTCGTCTACCAGTCGGCGCAGATCATCGCCAAAGCGCGACACCTTTTTCGATCTTTGCCTGAGCAGCGGGTCTTCCATTGTAACGATCGGCCTAACAGCCATGGAGCAAGCCTCCAAGAATTGTTGAACGATTCTCTCATGATTCTAGCCGGGCAGAGCGCCCTGTCAAACAGAGGCCGCCTTACCGCCCGCAGGATTCTACTTGACACGGCTCCCGTCAGGCGATATACTGTAGCCAATCGAAACGCAAAAGCGTCGATCGGGAAGAGTATCCGCCACAGCGGGATGCAGAGAGCCGGGGGTCGGTGAGAGCCCGGTATCAGCGCCGGCGGTGAATGGGCCCGGGAGCTGTGCCACCGAATCATAGTAGGTGGCAACGGAGTCGCCACCGTTATCAGGGCAGAGGGTATCGG
>JAAYDS010000201.1 GCA_012729155.1 Chloroflexota bacterium
CATCTCACTTTCATAAGAGTACGGCCAGCGACGGCCGTGCCGGCCTTTGTTCCGACCCGATCGATCCCTGCGGTCACCGCGCCAGTCGCATTGTTGGCCCCCGCCGCAGTGCCTGAGCGGGCGCTCTGTCCCTACACGCCCTATCACCTCAGTCGGCGCTTTGCGCGCCAAAGTGCTGCTGCGGCGTTCGATAGGAGCGAGGCCCCGAGCGAGATCGAAGTGTCTGGCTATGTTTATCGATCTACCCTTACGCCGGAAACGCGCACGCCACTTGAAGCGAGTTCGCTGGGGCTTTTGGCTGAGGTGTTGCGGGCGAGTGCTGCAGCAGCGCGAATAGCGCAGGAGGCTGCCTCTGTACTCGCGACACATAGCGAGTGGATCGCCTCACTGACGTGCGATCAGCTGGCCAGTATGCCTGGTCCAGACCTGGCTCGACTCCTCGAAGGCTTGCGTACCGCTGGCGATGCCCTGGTTATCGAATGTAGCACGATCGATGCAGCGCTCGACAACCTGCTTGCGGCGCTGACTCGTATCGAGGTGGAATGGGGAGGGCTGGACCAGGTCTTGCCACAAAGCGCCGCTCATCGCCGCACAGCAGTGCCCTGCGCAGACTCGTGGTGGCTGGCTGAGCTGGTTCCGCCACCCGACGAGATCTTGACGGGAACGAAAGATGCGGGCAGCCCGACGGACGGAATGGCTCTAATCAAGGTCGATCCAACGGTGATGCCGCGCCTGAACCGCCTACGGCGGTTCATCTATGCACAACTGCTCGATCGTGGCCGCCAGTTGCAGACGGAGCTGGCTGCTGTGTCAGAGGCGGCTGCCAGTTGTCGCGCATGCGAACGAGCCGCTGTGTACGATGCGGGCCGCCGCTTACACGCGGTGGGGCTGGCCTCTGAGGTACATGACGCGGCTCTTCTAGAGGCCCGCGAGCTCGACCGCTGGTTGCATGGTGAACTGCGAGATGAGATGATCGTTCGTGCGGTCATGCGGCGCCGCGAGGAACGACGCCGAGCTTGGCGCTATGCGCCACCGCGTAGGCTGGGTGAGGAGCCAGAGGGCGCACCTCTCGACATGGGCAGCTGCGATCTGGTATTGCGCGGCCTTGGGGTTTCGGCGGGAGCCGTGCAGGGGCGGGCTCGGGTTGTACGCTCGATGGCCGAGGCGCCCACGGTGCTACCCGGCGAGGTGCTGATCTGCCAGCAGGCCACCTACGAACTCAGCCCACTCTTTAGCGCCGTGGCTGCCATAGTGACGGCACAGGGCGCGTTACTCGATCATGGTGGGGTGCTGGTCCGTGAGTATGGCTTACCTGCCGTTTTTGCAGTGCCCGACGTGGTGGAAAGGCTCAAGACGGGCGATGAACTGCTGGTGGACGCCACTCGCAGCCTTGTCGGCCGCGTCGCGATACGCAGGATGGGCGTGCGTAGGGCGCTGGATGAGTTGTAGCAATCACTTCCAGGGGAGGGATCAGACGTATGGCGTTGTATGGAGGAATCGAGGCCGGTGGCACCAAGTTCGTATGCGCCGTCGGTACAGGCCCTGAGGATGTGCGCCGCGAAGTGCGCTTTGCCACGGGCACGCCGGCCGAGAGCATCGCACGATCGGTAGAGTTCTTCCAAGAGGCCCAGGCTGACTTGGGTCCCTTGGCGGCTGTGGGCATCGCCTCGTTCGGGCCGATTGATCCCGATCCGGCCTCTGCGACCTTTGGCTATGTCACCACCACGCCCAAACCTGGCTGGGCTAACACTGACTTTGTAGGCCAGGTGCGTAGAGCCTTGGGCGTGCCGGTGGGTTTTGACACTGATGTCAACGTGGCGGCGCTGGGTGAGCATCGCTGGGGCGCAGCGCAGGGCCTGAACACCTTTATCTACCTGACGGTGGGCACCGGCATCGGGGGGGGCGCCATGGTCAATGGTAAGCTCGTCCATGGCCTGATGCATCCAGAGATGGGTCATATCCGCATCCCCCATGACCGCACAGCTGACCCCTTTGCGGGTTGCTGTAGCTACCATGGCGACTGTCTCGAGGGGCTTGCCTGTGGTCCGGCGATAGCGGCGCGTTGGGGCGTCTCGGCCACTGAGCTCGGCCCGGAGCACCCCGCGTGGGACCTCGAAGCAGATTATCTTGCCAACGGACTGGTCAACCTGATGCTGCCCGTCTCGCCCCAACGCATCGTCATGGGCGGCGGCGTGATGGAGCAGGAGCATCTTTTCCCCCGCATTCGTCGCCGCGTGCAAGAGCTGCTCAATGGCTACATCCAGGCTGAGGCCATTGTGCACGGCATCGACGCCTATATCGTGCCGCCGGCGCTGGGCAATCGATCGGGCGCATTGGGCGCCATCGCTCTTGCCGAACTCGCGGCTAGCTAGCGCGCCAGTGGCCACGACAAGACAAGACAGGGCGGCTATGGCCGCCCTGTCTTGTGGCGAGCGCCTGCTCAGTCAGCAGAACCCTGCGCCTCTCTGATCTCTGACAGAAACTCGGGGGCTAGGGTGCTCAATACAGTACGCAGCTCGATATCGGTGATGCCCGTCTGGCGCCCTCCCTTGTACTCATCCTCGATCCACTGCAGCACGGGCGTAAGGCGTGCGTCGCGCTTGTCGAGCGGATGATTATCGGACAGCCTGAACTCGGTCTTGATCCAGTGCAGCAGGCCAGCAGCGCCGGACGCCTGGTTGACCATGACGCGGATGGGCGCGTTGAGCAGCTTGTCGGTGTTGAACGCCGTATAGATCTCCTTGTCTTTGAGCAGACCGTCAGCATGGATGCCCGCGCGGGTGGTGTTAAAGTCGGCGCCCACCAGCGGCGTCATCGGTGGCACCTCATAGCCGATCTCGTTGACATAGTAGTCGGCGATCTCGGTGATGACGGTGGTGTCCATGCCGTCCAGGGTGCCGCGCAGAGCGGCGTACTCGAACACCATCGCCTCAAGTGGCGTGTTGCCGGTGCGCTCGCCGATGCCCAGCAGGGTGCAGTTGGCAGCTGAGATGCCGTACAGCCAGGCAGTGCCGGCGTTCACCACGGCCCGATAAAAGTCATTGTGGCCATGCCATTCCAGCAACTCGCTCGGAAAGCCAGCATGGTGCCACAGGCCATAGGCGATACCGGGCACGCTGCGGGGCAGTGCTACGCCAGGGTAAGACACGCCCAGGCCAAGAGTGTCACAGGCGCGGATCTTGATGGGGATACCTGCCTCACTAGACAGCTTGTTCAGAGCCAGTGCCAGCGGCACGACAAAGCCGTAAAAGTCGGCCCGAGTGAGATCCTCGAGATGCACACGCGGGCGCACGCCGATGGCTAGCGCCTCTTTGACGATGCCCAAGAACTGGTCCATCGCCTGTGCGCGCGACAACTTGAGCTTGTGAAAGATGTGATAGTCCGAGCAAGAGCACAGGATGCCCGTCTCGGGAATGCCGATGTCCTTGACCAGCTGAAAGTCTTTCGGGGTCGCTCGGATCCAGCTCGTGATCTCGGGATACTCAAAGCCGAGCTCACGACAGGCATCGAGGGCCTCGCGGTCGCGCTTGCTGTACAGAAAAAACTCGCTCTGGCGAATGATGCCCTTGGGACCGCTGAGGCGATGTAGCATCTTGAACAGAGCGACAATCTGCTCGGTGGTGTAGGGTACCAGAGCCTGCTGCCCATCTCTGAAGGTGGTATCCGTGATCCAAACCTGCTCAGGTGGCATCATAGGCACATGGCGATGGTTAAAGGGGATCTTGGGCACCTCGTCATAGGTGTAGAGCAGCCGGTAGAGATGCGGCTCCGGGACATCTTGCAGGCTATACTGATACTCGCGCTGCTCAAGGGTGTTAGAGCGGTGACTAAACTCGAGCATTCCCCTATCTCCTCTCGACGTGCATTCACAGTACTACTCGGGCCACTTGAATAAAAGGGCCAGCTCTCCGCCCTGGAGAACTGGCCCGTCTACTCTGACTGTAGGGTCGCAGACTCACCCTGGCGGCTTGGTATGCGGCTCAGGCCTCGCTTCGCGCCTACCGTTGTTGCTGGCTGGGCTGATCATCTTCTGCTGACACCTCAGAAAGACGCAAGGGTGCCCGAAAAGGCACCCTTGACTTGACCCATATTAGCATAACCGCGGCCCTGTGTCAAAGGCTTTAGCGCCGGCGGAGGCCCTATGGCCCGAACTCGCTCCGCTGTGGCATCAGGAAAGGCTGTCTCGCAACTCACGACAGGCCGCGGCAAAAATGCCCACATCAACGCCAACCGAGAGATACTGTGCGCCGGCGGCAACCCAGCGCTTGGCGGTGGGCCCGTCGGCCGCAAAGGTGCCCGCCCACTTGCCTGCCGCACGGATCCTCTCGATGGCCCTCTCCATGCCCTCGGTAACGCGCGGATCGCCCACCTGGCCGGGAATACCCAGCGATTGAGACAGGTCGTATGGCCCTAGGAAGATCACGTCGATATGTGGAACTTGCACGATCTCATCCAGGTGCTCTAGGCCACGCACACCCTCAACGTGTACGATCACCAGCTGCTCCTGATTGAGCAAGTCCGTCAGTCGCTCGATGCCATAGATGGCATAGTCACTGGCCCGTGTGTAGAACGAGAGCCCGCGCATGCCCAGGGGAGCGTATTTGGCGGCCTTGACCGTCTGCTCAGCGTCGACACGGGTTTCGATCTGCGGTACCTGAACGCCGGCCGAGCCGATATCCAGGGCGCGCTGTATCTGGGGCCCATCATTCTTGCGCACGCGAACGATGGGGCTGATGCCCACCGCCTGAGCGGCGCGGCACAGGTCTTCACCCGCCTGTGCGCTGAGCGGGCCATGCTCCATATCGACGATGGCAAAGTCAAAACCAGCCATGCCAACGATCTCGATCATGGCGCCATAGCTGCAGTTCATAAAGGGGCCATACACGACATCGCCAGCCGCTAGTTTGGCCTTCAGGGCGTTAGGTTTCATCAGACAACTTTCTCCTTTGTGTGTCGCTGGCGATAGTCTATCCATCTGCACTGACTGGCGCCAGTTTCACCTGGGTTTGCCCACAGGCGCGAGACAGGATATAACGCCAGCAGTCTGGCACCGGGGGATGCATATGCGGCTGGGTTATCTGGCTCCGCTCACAACCGAGACAATCGCCACGGCGCAACGGCTGGGCTATGACGGCATTGAGGTTGACGCCGGGTGGGTTGATCGTCCACGCCTCGATGAGCTGGAGCGTGCACTGCCGCGACTTCAGGAGGCGTTGTTGGAGGCGGGCATACAGGTCACATCGGTGGCTGTATATGGCAACGCTGTCGCTACGCCCGCCGCCGAGACCATCGGCTACTATGCTCGGGCCATCGAGCTGGCCGTGGCGTTGGGGGGCAGGGTGTTGGGGAGCATCACCGGTCGAGATAACACACTCTCTCTCGATGATAACCTGTCATTGCTGGTCGAGCGCTTCGGCCCCATCGCCGATCTAGCGCAGAGCGCCGACGTGCGGATTGCCTTTGAGCCATGGCCCGGGCGCGTGACGGGCTATGGGCCCTATCGCTGGACGAACCTCGCCCTCTCGCCAGTGATGTACGACCGCATCTTTGCGCTGTTGCCGCAGCCTGCGCTGGGCATCGAGTACGATCCCTCGCACTTTGCCTGGCAGGGCATGGATTATGTGCAAATCATCCATGACTATGGCGACCGCATCCATCATGTACACGCCAAAGATGTACTGATCGACGAGGTGCTACTCAAGCGCGGAGGCGTGCACGCCAGTGGCTGGTGGCGCACCTGCTTGCCAGGGCTCGGCCAAATCGATTGGCCGCTCGTTATGGACGCTCTGGCTCAGGTGAACTATCGTGGCGACGTGGCGGTGGAGCATGAGGATGCCGACTATCGCGGTGAGCGTCGCGAAGAGGGCCTCGCCCTGGCACTCAAGACGCTGCGCCCGCTGATCGAAGCGCGCTTTTCGGGAGGACGCTGATGCTGGTAGGCATGACATCACTGGGTATGGGACGCACCTCGTTGAGAGAAACACTGGCGTTCGCAGCGCAGATCGGTTGCCAGACCATAGAGCTCAACGGTAGGCCCACGGTCCATCAGGCGGTCTGGCAAGATGTGGGCGTTGAGGGTGTCCGAGCGCAGCTGGCCAACAGCGGCCTAAAGGTGGGCAGTCTGGGGAGCTATAGCTCGTTGGCCCAGCCAGATGACGAGTTGCTGGAGGCACAGGTGGCCGAGTTCGTGGGCTACTGCCGCACTGCATGCACCTTGGGTATTCCTGTCGTGCGCGCCTTTGCCGGCGACGTCGTTCCGGGGGTCAGTCTTGAGGCGCTCTATCCTCGTATGGTGGCTGGGTTTCGCGCGATCACCACACAGATCGATGGCTGGGCGGTCTGCGTGGGCATAGAGAACCACGGGCGACTCATCAATCAGGGAGACTGGCTCTCGAGCCTCATTCACGATGTGGCGTCGCCCAGGCTGGGTATCACCCTCGACACGGGCAACTTTTGCTGGGCCGGGGCATCGATCGAACAGGCAGAACGCTGGTTCGAAAAGCTGCTTCCAGTGACGGTTAGCGTGCACGTCAAAGATGGACGTTTTGTCGATGGTGAGTGGACGCTTCTCCCAGCAGGGCGTGGCGACTTCGACCTGGCTGGTTTGATCAAACGGTTGGCGCAATGCGGCTACACCGGGCAGGTGGTCAGCGAATACGAGGGCACCGATGATTTTGAGGCGAGCACAGCAGAGAGCGTGGCATATCTGCGAGGCATTGTGGACGGCGTTTGTGCCTGATCTGGCGGGTTATTCACAAGCGTCGCTACCAGACCGCTTGCGGCCATGGTATAATCACCATTACCAGAGAGAGCATCAACGAAGATGATACGACAACGCGAGTCTGGAGGTTACCGATGAAAGCAGTAGTGATGGCAGGCGGCGCCGGCTCCCGATTGAGGCCCCTTACGGTCAATCGCCCCAAGCCCATGGTGCCCATTGTCGAAAAGCCGGTGATCGCCCACATATTGGGCCTGCTCAAGAAGCATGGCATCACCGACGTCGTCGTGACGCTGCAGTACATGGCAGAGGCCATCCAGGACTTTTTCGGTGACGGCTCGAGCCTGGGAATGAACATACAGTACTCGGTCGAGGAAACGCCGTTAGGCACTGCCGGCAGCGTCAAGCAGGCGCAGAACCTGCTCGACGACACCTTTATCGTCATCAGTGGCGATGCCATCACTGACTTTGACCTCACCGCCATCATCGATTACCACCGCACTCGGGGCGCCAAGGCGACGCTCACACTCTATCGCGTCGCCAACCCGCTCGAGTATGGCGTGGTGATCACCGATGAGCAGGGGCACATCCGCCAGTTTCTCGAAAAGCCCAGTTGGGGCGAGGTCATCTCTGATCAGGTCAACACCGGCGTGTATGTGCTCGAGCCCGACGTCTTGGACTATTTCGAGCCGGGCGTGCAGTTCGACTTTTCGAAAGAGCTCTTTCCGATGCTCCTCGAAAAGGGCGACCCGATGTTCGGCTATGTGGCCGAGGGCTATTGGTGCGACGTCGGCAACCTCTCCGAGTATATGCGGGCAACCGCCGATGTGCTTTCGAAAAAGGCCAGCCTGCCCGACCCTGGACAGCACATCGGCGGCGGCGTGTATGTGGGGGAGGGGGTGGATATCGCCCCCGACGCGCAGCTGTATGGGCCGATCTATCTGGGCAATGGCGTCAAGATCAAGCAGGGCGTCATCATCCATGGTCCTACGGTCATCCGAGACTACTCGGTGGTGGATCGCTTCACCTATATCGAGCGCAGCATCGTTTGGCGCAACTGCTACATCGGTGAGGGTGTCGAGATGCGCGGGGCCGTCATTGGCAAACAGTGCAGCCTCAAGCGCAAAGCCGTGCTGTTCGAGGGCGCAGTGGTGGGCGATGCCTCCATTGTGGGCGAGGGCGCCATTATCAACACCAACGTCAAGATCTGGCCCGGCAAAGAGATCGAGGCGGCGGCTACGGTCAACAACAGCATCATCTGGGGCGCCCAGGGGCGGCATGTGCTTTTTGGGCGCTATGGTGTGACGGGCCTGGTAAACGTCGACCTGACACCCGAGTTTGCTGCTCGCTTGGGAGCTGCCTTTGGCGCCAGCCTGCCCAAGGGTAGCAGCGTCGTCACCAACCGCGATGTACACCGCAGCCCGCGTATGCTCAAACGTGGGATCATCTCGGGGCTGCCATCTGCGGGTGTGAACGTGCTCGATCTCGGCGAGATGCCCATACCTGTAGCGCGGTTTGTGACGCAGAAGAGTGGCTCGGCCGGCGGTGTGCATGTGCGTCTCTCGCCCTACGACGCACGCGTGGTCGACATCAAGTTCTTTGATCGCAACGGGCAGGATCTCACCAAAACGACCGAGCGTAGCATTGAGAACGTCTTTTTCCGCGAAGACTTTCGCCGTGTCTATCTCGATGAGATCGGCTCCATTAGCTATGCCGCCAAAGTCGTCGAGGACTATACCGAGGCTTTTCTCAAAGCCATCAAGGCTGATACGATTCGTTCAGCGAATCCGTATCTGGCCGTCGATTTTGCCAACAGCCCGACCGCTCTGGTGCTCGCGCCTATCCTGACTCAGCTCAACTGCCGTGTGGTGGCCCTCAACGAATCGGTTGATGAGACCAAGATGTCCATTTCCACCGAAGAGTTCCATCAGTCGATCGCTCAACTCGGCAAGATCTGCGCCGTGCTCGAGACGGCACTGGGTGTGCGTCTCGATGTCGGTGGCGAACGCGTGTTCGTGGTTGATTGCGGTGGTGGCGAGGTGGATGGGGCCAGACTGACGGCAGCGCTGGCACGTCTATCCTTTATCTGCGAGGGTGGCGGCGCTGTGGCGGTGCCCGTCACCATGCCTGGCGTTTTTGAGCAGATGGCCGATATGTATGGCGGCAAGATCATCCGCACCAAGGCCAACCTGCAGGCTGTGATGGCAGCTGCCAATCACCCCGATGTGATCATGGCGGCTGATGGCAATGGCTCTTTCATCTGGCCGCGGTTCCAGCCCGTCGTCGATGGCATGATGACGGTGGCCAAAGTGCTCGAGTACCTCACCAGCCAGGGCATTACCATCCGTGACGCCCTGCAGGGCGTTCCTGCTTATCACATGGCGCAGGGTGAGGTCTCGTGTCCGTGGGAAGCCAAAGGCACCGTGATGCGTCTGCTGAACCAGCAGTACCGTGACCGGCTTGGCGAGCAGATCGATGGCGTCAAGATTCAGCTGGCGGAAGGCGCGTGGGTGCTGGTTCTGCCTGACGCCGATCGGCCGGTGTTCTACATCTACGCCCAGGCGCATAGCGCAGAAGAGGCGAGGAACCTGCTCGATCGCTACCAGCGCATCGTCGAGGGGCTGCAAGGCTGAC
>JAAYDS010000202.1 GCA_012729155.1 Chloroflexota bacterium
AATCGACCGGCTGCGCGGCAGGGATCTCGTTCCAGCCCTGTAACACCTGTCGCCAGGCCTGCTCGAGCGAGCCATCGTTGACGACAACGCGCGATGAGCGCGCCAGCTTTTCAGCCGGGTCGGGTTGCGCCGCGATGCGAGCTTCTGCCTCAGCTGGTTCAAGGCGGCGCAGGTCGACCAGCCGTCGCAATTGCACCTCTCGTGATGCATGCACTGCCCACACCTCGTCACAGTCTTGATTCATACCCGCCTCGAACAGCTTGATGGCCTCAACCACCACTACCGGAGCCACCGCAGCGGCCACGCGTCGCGCCGACTCGGCCAGCACCGCGGGGTGCACCAGCGCTTCGAGATCGGCCAGGGCCACCGGGTCTGCAAAGACGATGCGCGCCAGAGCCTGGCGATCGATCGAGCCATCGTCTCGTTGCACGCCGGAGAACCGGGCGGCAACGGCCGCGTTTGCCCCACCGCCGGGCGCCATGACCTCATGCGCCACCTGGTCACAGTCGATGACATCGGCACCCAGCTCGGCCAGCATGGCCGCCACGGTGCTCTTGCCCGTGGCGATGTTGCCCGTCAGCCCAAGCACATAGGGCCTAGTCATCGGCGTGTAACTCGGCTGCAAGCCGCTCCCAAGATGAGAGATCGGCCATCAGTTGCGCCTGCAAAGCCTCATAGGCCTCACCAAGCTGGTGTAGGCGTGTCGCGTCCTGGGCGGCGCTGGCCAACTCGAGCAACCTGGCCGTGCGGTCCAGATCGGCCTCGAGATGCTCGATGCGCTTTTCGAGGCGCGCCAGCGCCTCCTCTTGCTTGCGACGCCTCGCCTCGTCCTGGCGGCGCACACGGCGAGCCTCTTCGCGCTCGACCTTGTCCTCAGATGCTGGCGGTGCATCGTCTACCGGCGCCTGCTGCCGCGATGCGGCATAGGCAGCATAATCGCCCTTGAACTGCACCAACTGGCCGTCGCGGATATCCCACACGTGAGTTGCCAGAGCGTTGATCAGGTACCGGTCATGGGTGACGCAGAGGATGGTACCCTCAAAGCCTACCAGCACCTGCTGCAGAATCTCTTGCGAGGCGACATCCAGGTGTGTCGTCGGCTCGTCTAGCACCAACAGATTGGCGCCCTGCTGGGTGAGGATGGCCAGTGCGACGCGGGCGCGCTCGCCGCCCGAGAGGTCTCCGGTGCGTTTGTACACATCATCGCCGCTGAACAGGAACCGCCCGAGCAACGCTCGCGCCTGCTCCACCTCGAGATCGACGTTGTTCAGGATCTGCTCGAGCACCGTCAGCTCTGGATCAAGCCAATCCTGCTTTTGCGGCAGATAGCCGAGCCTGACGCTGGCGCCGAGGCGCAAATCGCCGGCCAGCGGCGGCACCTCCTGCAGCAAGGTGCGCAGAAACGTCGTCTTGCCTGTGCCATTAGGCCCCAGGAACGCGACCTTATGCCCCCGTTGCACCAGTATTGGCCCCGAGCGGAAGAGCACATACTCTTGACCATCGCTTTGGCCAGCAGGGCGCTCGCTATAGCCGACGCTCAGGCCACCCTCGCTGATGACGACGCGATCACCAGAGCGCACATCGGACGACAACCCCAGGCCGATATGGCGGTCGTGCAGTGGTCGCTCGACACGTTCCAGGCGTTGCAGGCGTGTCTCGCGGCCACGGGCCATCTTGGTGCGCTGGCCGGCCTTGTTGCGCCGAATGAACTCTTCCGTCTTGGCGATCACGGCCTGCTGCGCCTCGTACTCTTTGGCCTGGCGCTCGTCGCGCGTCTGGCGCTGCTGCGCATAGTGCGAGTAGTTGCCGCGAAAGGCCTCGAGACGGCCGTGGTTCATCTCCCATACGCGATTGACGACGCGGTCTAAAAAGTAGCGATCATGAGAAACGATGAGCAGGCTGTGTGGCCACGCCGCCAGGTAAGACTCGAGCCACTCTAGCGCCGCCAGGTCGAGATAGTTGGTCGGCTCGTCGAGCACCAGCAGATCGGGCTCGTCTAGCAGCAAGCGGGCGAGCAATACACGCGTGATCTGCCCGCCGCTAAGCACTGCGATGGGCCAGTCGTAGGTATCTGGGCCAAAGCCCAGACCGCCGAGCACCTGTCGAATGCGCCGTTCATAGTCATAGCCGCCGGCCAGCTCAAAACGCTGTTCCTCGGCCGCGTAGCGCTCCAACAGCTCGGCCGAATCGGGCTGGCGCGACAACGCATCCATCAGGGCACGCAACTGACGCTGCTGCTGCCGTAGCCCATCAAAGAGGGCCAGCATCTCCTCAAAGATCGTCCGCTCACTGTCGAGAGTGGGACGTTGGGGCAAATAGCCCATCCGCAGGCCACGGGCTGTGGCCACCGCGCCAGATGAGGGCTCCTCAAGCCCCAGAATGATGCGCAAGAGCGTGGTCTTGCCAGCGCCATTGGGCCCAACCAACGCCACCTTGTCTCCTCGGGCGATGGCCAAAGAGACGCCCTGAAACACGTCCTGAGCGCCATAGTACTTGGATAGATCGTGAGCGCTGAGAATTGACATCACTGCTCTCTCGGGGATTCAGCAACGGCGATTATAGCACACCCCAGACGGTGCACCAACGGTGGTACGCCCTCTATTTGACCGCCGCTGGCGCTTTGTACACAATAACCTATTGGAATGCACTGCCACAAGATCGGAGTCTGACCATGCATAAACTGGTGCTGGTGCGCCACGGACAGAGTGACTGGAATCTCGAGAACCGCTTCACTGGATGGACCGACGTCGACTTGTCTGATCTCGGTCGACAGGAAGCCACTGCGGCGGGCAAGCTGCTGGCTGCCGAGGGCTTTACCTTTGACGTCGCCTACACCTCGGTCCTCAAGCGGGCCATCCGCACGCTGTGGATCATCATGGATGAGATGGACCTTATGTGGATCCCCGTCCATCGCAACTGGCGCCTGAACGAACGCCACTATGGCGATCTACAGGGTCTCAACAAAGCCGAGATGGCCGCCAAGACCAGCGAGGAGCAGGTGCACATCTGGCGTCGCAGCTACGACGTGCCGCCGCCAGCATTGACCAAAGATGACCCGCGCCATCCGCGGCACGACCGGCGCTATGCCGAGTTGACCGATAGCGAGCTGCCCGAGACCGAATGCCTCAAAGACACCGTCGCGCGCATGCTGCCCTACTGGTTCGATGTGATTGCGCCGCAGGTCAAAGCAGGCAAGCGTGTGATCGTCGCGGCCCATGGCAACAGCCTGCGTGCCCTGGTCAAGTATCTCGACGACATCTCGGACGAAGAGATCCCCGCGCTCAACATCCCCACGGGCATCCCGCTGGTGTACGAGCTGGACGATGACCTCAAGCCCATCCGCCACTATTATCTGGGCGACCCCGAGGCCGCGGCCCGGGCCGCGGCGGCCGTGGCTGCGCAGGGCAAACAGCAGTAATCGGCTCACAAGACGACGAGCCCCTCATTCTGAGGGGCTCGTCGTGCAATATGCCTGCAGGCCTAGCGTGCCAGAACCTGCGCCATCTCTAGCAGATTGTCATCCAAGACGCGGCGTTCAGTAGCCACCATGCTCAGCGGCGTCGTCACGACAACGCCATCGACCAGGCCCACCAACGCGCCTTGCTCGCCCTGAGCCAAACGCGAAACAGCCGCTGCGCCCAGCGTGGTGGCCAGATAGCGGTCTTGCGCGAGTGGTGAACCACCTCGCTGCAGATGGCTCAACATGATGAGCCGCGTGGCAAAGCCGGTCTCCTGGCGGCGCGCATCGAGTGCCTCGGCCAGCGCCTGCGCACCGGGTCTGGCTCCCTCAGCCACAAGGATGATGCAGTGCTCTTTGCCGCGCACATAGCTGCTGCTGACCTCAGCGACCACAGCCTGCTCATCACAAGCCTGCTCGGGCACACAGAGCACCTCGGCCCCGCCAGCGATGGCCGTGAGCAGCGCCAGATGGCCACTGTGCTGGCCGGCCACCTCAACCACAAAAGCCTCTTGTTGCGACGATGCCGTGTCGCGGATGCGATCGAGCGCATCGAGCGCGGTGTTGAGCGCCGTATCGACGCCGATAGCCTGGTCGATGCCACAGACATCGTTTTCGATGCTGGCCGGAACGCCCACCACGCACGCCCCCTGGCTGGCCAGCGCAGCAGCGCCCTGCATCGCCTCGCGCCCACCGATGACCACCAGAGCATCAACCTGCGCCTCGTTGAGACGCCGCAATGCTGTGCGCACCGCTGCCGCTTCAAGGTCACCGTTGCTCGTGCCGAGAAACGTGCCCCCTCGCTCGATGGTGCCGCTGACGTCACGCGTCCCCAGCAGCGCATACTCGCCGGCGAGAAGGCCCTGCAAGCCCCGTCGCACACCCAGCGTCTGCCAGCCGTGGCGCGCCGCCATGCGCACCACGGCGCGTATGGCGGCGTTGATGCCAGGGGCATCGGCCCCGTGGGTGAGAACTGCGAGCTTGTTGATGGTCATGATCTCCCCCCTGGCGAGGTGCAATGGTTGTCACTTGTCGGTTAGCGCGGCGATGCCCGGCAACACTTTGCCCTCGAGAAACTCGAGCGAGGCGCCTCCACCGGTCGAGATGTGCGTGATGCGATCGGCCAGACCAGACTGCTCAACTGCGGCGGCCGAGTCGCCACCGCCGATAATGGTGATGGCCTGCGAATCGGCCAGTGCCCGCGCCAGCGCAAAGGTGCCCTCGGCAAAGGCAGGAAACTCAAAGACGCCCATCGGACCGTTCCACACCACAGTGCCAGCACAGGCCACGGTGTCGGCGTAGAGCGCCACCGTCTCTGGCCCCACATCGAGGGCGCGCCAGCCCCGCTCAACACCGCTGAGCGGCACAGTGCGCTTGTTGGCGTCGGCCGCAAAGGCATCGGCCACCACCAGATCGACCGGCAGCACGAGCCGCTCGCCCCCGCGGGCCATCAGCTCGCGCGCCAGCGCGAGGCTGCTTTCCTCAACCAGCGAGTCGCCCATCTCGTACCCCTGCGCACGCAAGAAGGTGTTGGCCATGCCCCCGCCGATCAGCAGCGTATCGGCCTTGTCCAACAGGTTCTCGATGACGGCGATCTTGTCAGACACCTTGGCGCCGCCCAAAATGGCCACAAAGGGCCGCCTGGGGTTCTCGAGCGCGCCACCAAGGAACTCGATCTCCTTTTGCAGCAGAAAGCCCGCAGCACTGGGCAGATACTCGGCCACGCCTGCTGTTGAGGCATGTGCGCGATGCACCGTGCCAAAAGCGTCGCTTACGAAGACGTCAGCGAGACGGGCCAGTTGCCTGGCAAAGGCGGGGTCGTTGGCCGTCTCGGCGTCGTGAAAGCGCAGGTTTTCGAGGAGCGCCACCTGGCCAGGCTTCAGGCCCTTGACCGCCGCCTGTACCTCAGGGCCAACGCAGTCATCGAGCTTGAGCACCGGGCGCCCCAGCAGCTCTGCCAGCCGCGCGGCCACAGGCGTCAACCGCAGGCGATCGTCAGGCCCCCCTTTGGGCCGTCCCAGATGCGAGCACAGGATCACCGCTGCGCCATGCTCCAGCAGATAGTTGATGGTGGGCAGAGCGGCGCGAATGCGCATATCCTCGGTGATGTTGAGGCCTTTATCCATCGGCACGTTAAAATCGCAGCGCACCAGCACACGCTTGCCTGCGACATCGAGATCAGTGATCGTCAGCTTGGCCATGATGCGTTGGTCCTTTCTCGGGCAGTTCACTCAGGAGCACTTTGGCGCTATTCTAGCATGCGGCCATGGCCGCGCAAAGTCTCAAGGGGTTGACGGCGGCCCTTGCGGCGCTAGAATGCTGCCAAGACCGTGACCGAGGAGGCGACGATGGACCCCACACGAGCGGTGCTGGTGGGTTGTGGCGGCATCAGCAAGGCCTGGCTCGACGCCATTGCGCCGCTGCCAGATGTGCAGATCGTTGGGCTGGTAGACCTGGTGCGCAGCAACGCTGAGGAGCGCGCGGCTCAGTATGGTCTGCAGGGGGCACTGATCGAGACCGATCTCGAGCGCGCGCTGGGTGCGTTGCAGCCAGAGGTGGTGTTCAACTGCACGGTGCCCGGGGCACACCGTTCGGTGGCGCTGGCATCTCTGGCGCACGGCTGCCACGTCCTCGGTGAAAAGCCTTTGGCCGATTCGCTCGACGCCGCCCGCGAGATGGTGTCGGCCGCCGAGCAGGCGGGGCGCATCCTGGCGGTGATCCAGAATCGGCGTTATGCCGAGCCGATCTCGCGCGTCAGGGCTATGGTGCGGACAGGCTCTCTGGGCCCGCTCACCACTGTCAACTCGGACTTTTACCTGGGGGCGCACTTTGGCGGCTTTCGCGACCACATGGAGCATGTGCTGCTGCTCGACATGGCCATCCACTCGTTCGACCAGGCACGGTTCATCACCGGGGCCGATCCGGTCGCGGTCTACTGCCGAGAGTGGAATCCGGCCGGCTCATGGTACGACCACGACGCCTCTGCAGTGGCCATCTTTGAGATGACGGGAGGGCTCGTTTACACCTATCGCGGCTCTTGGTGTAGTGAGGGCATGAACACCAGTTGGGAGTGCGACTGGCGGCTGGTAGGCATCAACGGCAGCCTACTTTGGGATGGGGCCGATGGCATTCATGGCGAGGTCGTGGCCGCGCGCGGAGGTTTCACATCAGAGCTGGCGCCGCTGCTGCCGCCCACAGTGGAGCTGCATGGGCGCCGTGCCGGCCATGCCGGCGTCATCGACGAGTTCTTGCACTGCGTAAGACATGGCGGCACGCCGCAAACAGCCGCCGCCGACAACATCAAGAGCCTGGCGATGGTGCTGGGCGCCATCGAGAGCGCCGGGCTGGGAAAGCGAGTCGAGATCCACATCTAGGCGACAGTGGCGCCGACGGCGCCAAGGAGAGTACCTATGCGCCGCATTGCCTCAAGATTGCTGTTGATGACGCTCCTGGTAACGGTTGCCCTCGGGCCCAGCGGCTGTGTGGCCCTGGGGATTACGCCCACGCCCGAGCCGGTGGTCCTCAAGTTCGCCGTGGCTGAAGATGTCATGCCCATTCAGCGGCTGGTAGACGAGTTCCATGCCCAGTATCCGTGGATTACCGTGCAGTTCTATCAGACCAGCGCTCTGGGCGGTAACAGCGTACAGCAGTGGGTGCGTTCAGGCGACGTCGATGTATTTCGCACCTCGCGCGAGGCCATGGCCTGGATCGATGATGACCTTCTCAAGCCCATCGACGATATGCACCTGGACGATTTCCAGGAGATCCGCGATGACTATTACGGCGGGCTGTGGGAATCGCTCTCTCAAGAGGGTGTGCAGTTTGGGGTGCCAGCCGGCATCGACGTGTACGTGGCTTTTGTGAATACAGATCAAGCCGAGTCTCTGGGGGTGGCTCTGCCGGCTGAGGATTGGGAGCTGTTCGACTTTATCGAGGTCGCCACTGCGATGAACCTGTGGGACCCTGGCCAGATGAGCGACAATGCCCTGTTTGGCTTTGGCACCGACCCTGAGGGCATGGACCCGCTCGTGTTTGTGTACATGCGTGGCGGCGCCATCGTCGATGACATCGAGAACCCACGGCAGGCGCTGCTCGATGACCCCCTCACCATCGAGGCCACCCAAACCTATGCCGATCT
>JAAYDS010000203.1 GCA_012729155.1 Chloroflexota bacterium
CCACATGCATGACACCTCATTGCACGCCTCTGTATGGCCAAGTGCTGGTCGGGACAGTTTCACTGAGACAGCCAGACGATCGCATAGCGTAGATGCTAGCCAAAGTAACGCTGATAATCAAAGACGGTTACCACCAGCATCAAGGCGATGAGTAGCATCATGCCGATGGCATGCACCAGGCCTTCCTTTTCAGGTGGCACACGCTTGCCACCGCGTAGCCATTCTAGCAGCACAAACACCAGCCGGCCCCCATCCAGCGCCGGAAGGGGCAGCAGGTTCATCAGAAACAGGTTGGTGCTCAGAAACGCAGTAAACTCGAGCAGCCGCAAAATACCCGTATGAGCCACCTCGACTGTGGCGCGATAGATACCGATAGGACCACTCACCTCAAACGCAATGGTACCTCGGATGGCCTCGCCGATGGTGCGGAACAGGCCCACGATGACATTGCGCACAGCGCGGGCGCCTTTTGGCACCGCCTGCCACACAGGAAAAGAGCGCGTTTCGAGGGGTAGATCGATGACCACGCCAACTGCACCCTCATTGGGCGGTGGGTTGGCACGCGGCACCAGCGAGAGGGGGGGCAGCTCGCTACCATCGCGCCGCACTATCAGGGTGAGTTCGCGGCCGAGATGCGCCTCGATCAACGCTTTGGCCTGCTCGGCATCGCGCACCCTCTCGCCAGCGATCTCGACGATGGTGTCGCCCGGAAGCAGGCCGGCCTGCTCTGCTGGCGAGTTCTCTCCCACCATATAGACGCCTGCGCCCGCACCCTCGACGGGCACTGGCGTGCCCACCATGTAAGTGATGCTATAGAGCGCTACGGCCAGAACGATGTTCATCAGCGCCCCAGCCGCAAGAACCGCTGCACGCGTGAGGCGCCTCTTGTTCGCCAAGCTACCGGGGGCCGAGGGATCGTCTTCGGCCATTCGCACAAAGCCGCCCAGCGGCAACAGATTCAGCGTGACCTCAGTCTCACGCCAGCGAAATAGGCGCACCAGGCGCGGTGGGTAGCCAAAGCCGAACTCGGTGACCGTTACGCCGGCCAGTTTGGCGGCCACCAGGTGCCCGAGTTCGTGAGCGAACACGACTAGACCGAACACCAACAGAAACCAGATCAAACCAGGCATATCATTCCACTGTTCTGCACGCCTCAGAGCGCGCCCATGTAGCTAGAAATCCGCTTCGCTGGCACACAGTATAGTGCCTACTCCCGCGTCTTCATCGACCAGGGTCTGCAGCAGTACGCCTGGCTCGATGCCACCAATGATCTGCACCTTGAGGTCGGGCAACTCTTGCACGAGCCTCATCAGGCTCTCGACCTTGGAACGCATGCCACCGGTCACGTCGACGCCATGCGAGCCCTGCAGTTCGAGTTCAGCGGCGCTGAGGCTACTGGGTGTGATGCACCGCAACAGCCGCGCCTGCGGATCGCTATGCGGATCGGCCGAGAAAACGCCCTGGACCTCACCTACTTCGACGAGCCGGGCAGCACGCAGGTTCCGCGCCACATACGCCAGCACCTGTTCAGTAGATATGATCGTCATGCCTCGTGAGCGGTCGATGGCCACGTCACCATAGAGCAACGGCACTGCGCCGTGGGTCAGTAGTGTCTGCAGAGGAGCCAAACTCATGCTTACTAGCTCACCATCTCGACAGATTGCCGAAGCCGAGGGCTGCAATGAGACGGCCGGCACGCCGGCCCCCAGCAGCGCGTCGACAACAAGGCGGTTAAGGCGCTGCGCAATAGCGCCTGTCTCGGCGTAGCCGAACCAGTTGCCCATGCCACCCTCGTGCACGCGGTTGCGCTCTGCCGCCATGTGGCCGAACGACCCAGAACCATGCCCGAGGATCAGCGCCAGATCAGGGCGTTGGGTTCTGGCCTGGGCAATCTCGCTGGCAAGTCGCGCGAGGACGTCCAGACGGGGTGTCTCTGGGCTCCTCTTGTCGGTGATCAGCGAGCCGCCCAATTTGACGAGGGTTGGTGTCGGCATGTCAGGGCCTGCCCATGGCCTCGGGCTGGGCCAGGCGCTGCCGCTCCTCATCGTCGATGGCCAACACCTGGCCGCGCATGATGCGAAACATATCGAGATCACGTGGCACCATAGTGTTCTCGAATACCGCGCGCGCCTCGCGCAGCGTCTCGTACTCAGAGTAGCGTCGCGAGAGATGCACCAAAAAGAGCGCCTTGACGTTGGCCTCGGCGGCCAACTCTGCGGCCTGGCGCGCCGTGAGATGCCCAAAGCGCGCCGCCATCTCCTCATCTCGGCTGGTATAGGTGGCCTCGATGATCAGTGCGTCAGCGTCTCGCGCCACCTCAATGAGGTTATCGGTGCGGCCAGCGTCGCCAACATGGACGAGCTTGGTGCCAGCGATGGGTTCGCCCAGCACATCTTGGGGCGCGATCACCCGACCATCGGCCAGCGTGACGGTATGTCCCTCAACCAGCTGACGACGCTCAGGGCCGTTGGGTATGCCCAGTGTCTGCGCTCTGTCGGCCAAAAAGGGGCGATGCGTGCGCTCTTCGAAGCAAAAGCCAAAGCAGCCCGGCCCGCGATGCGAGACCGGAAAGGCCGTGATGGTCATAGCGCCGCCCTGCCAGATGGGGCCACTGTGGATCTCGACCAGCTCGACTGCCGTGTCCACTTCGCCGCCGCGCAACACCACATGCATCAAGTCTTGCACGCGCTGCAGAGCCCAGTTGCCACCATAAATGTGCAACGTGTCGATCGACTCCCACCGCGAAAAGGTAGAGACGAGCCCGCCCAGCCCCAAGATGTGGTCGAGGTGGCCATGTGTCAGCAGCACTTTGTCTAGTTTGCGAAAGCCCAGGCCGCTGCGCAGCAGCTGCCTCTGCGTGCCCTCACCACAGTCGACCAAAAAGCGCTGATCGCGGTGTAGCACCAGCGCAGCCGAGAGGCCTCGCTCGACCGAAGGCGCCGAGGCTGATGTGCCCAGAAAACAGACTTCGAACATCGACTTACTTCCCAAGGGCCGCCGGTTGAGCAGCAGCCTCGTTTGCGTCTGGCGCCAGCTCTTTGCCCATGGCGCAGATACTGGTCATGTCGCTGTATCCTAGCGAGCGATAGAGATGGATGGCGCTGGCATTGGCCTTTTGCACCAGCAGATTGACCTTGAGGCACCCCTTGGCGCGCAGGGCCTCTTCTGTAGCGGCCACCAGCGCTGTGGCGATGCCCTGCCTGCGAAAGGCGCGGTGCACGGCCAGATGGTGCAGCCATCCACGACGACCGTCCCATGCCCCCACGATCACACCGACGACCAGGCCCGCTGTTGTTTCGGCCACCAAGAACAGGTCAGAGTCACGTGTCAGTTTAAGTGCCAGTCCCTCTGGCTGGTCGGATGGCCTGATCTGGAGCCCATCGCCGGCCTCACTCCAGAGGGCGGCCACTTGATCATAGTCTGCCATCACAAAGCGCCGCAGGCGCCACTGCGTGCTGATGCTAGTCCTCCATACCGACAACCTGGCGCCACTCGCCGTGGATGCCATCCTCGCTTACCCCGTAGTAGACACGCAGTGAGCCGTCGGCGTTGCGCTTGACGAGGTCATAGTGTGGGCGCCCTGAGCGCAGGTACTTGTGCCACAGGCCACGGTCGCCAAACCAGGTGACTTTGTCAGGGGCAAAGGTGCCCTTTTCTTTGAGCGCAATGGCATAACGCCAAAGGCGCCGCGCCGAACTGCGGGTGACATTATTCACCTGGCTGCCATCTCGCAGGTCTCGCATAGTGTGATACTGCACGCCGCCGCGCGTCTCGGTCTCGGTGATCTCGACGCCCGTACGCGGCGCCCCGTCAGACGCTTCCGTACGCGGCCTGGACTCTTGACGTGGCGTCGGCTTGGGCTCGCTGCGCGCGGGTGTTTGCGCTGATTCGCCGCGGGCGGGCTTCTCGCTGGGCTGTGCGGCCGGATGTGCCTTGGGAACTACATCTTGCTCGGCAGCCGCCGCCAGAATCAGCTGCAGGATCTCATCTCGCATGGCCTGGCTGGTCTCGGCCTCTTTGCGGATGTAGATGCGGCTACCCTCGAGCACGTAGGGGCGCTGGGGCCCGCGCGGCACGTTCATGCGCACAATGTTCTTGCCACCGCTAGTGAGCCCTGAAAGGGTGACATCGACCTCGGGATAGACCATACGATCGATCTCTTCTTCGAGCTCTTTGATGGCCGCCTTGAGGTCATCCACGCCCTTGGGGGGCACCTTGGTGTTGGGACTGATGCCCACATAGATGGTGCCGCCGTTAGTGTTGGTAAAGGCCACCACATCACACAGAATGGCGTGCATGCAGCCGCCGCGGCGCGTCATGTTCTCGTGAAAGCTTTGCACAATGGTAGGGCCGTTGGCACGGGCCGCCAGCACGTGGTCAAAGGGCTCTTCGGTAGAGCGGCGTGCTGGCCGCGTCCGCGCAAAATCGTTACTCAAGAAGGCCTCTTTGAGCGCGGCAAAGGTCATCTCTGACAGCAACACCTCAGTCGCTCGTTCGCCAACGCCCAGGTTCTTGCCCGCTCCGGCGATCCGGTGCGCGTCTGAGCCCTGGATGCAGTGCATGCGACGCGGGTATTCGGGCTTGGAGCCGTTAAAGAATGACGCGGTGTTTCGCCGCTTGTTGCTCTCAAGGTCGGTCACTTCCAGGGCATGCAGATTGGGGTCTTGGGTGTAGGCGATGCGGGTTTGCCCTCCAAAGCCAAGCCCAAACATGGCCACCCCATGGGATGAGTTGGCATGGGGTGCGATCACCAGGGCGCCCGCCTCTGCCATAATGCGATAGGCCGTGACGACATCGGTGGTCGAGCCTACCTCAGTCTCGCCGGCTGTGAGCAGTCCGCCTGGTACGTTGAGACGCAGCAGCGTCAGCTCGATGGTGCGCAGCGGCGTCATGGGGTCAAAGATCGCCAGCACGTGGAACCCAAAAGTGGCGGTCAACTCAAAGCCAGGCAGCACCAGCACCTCGTCCAAGAGGCTGCGGTACTCTTGCAGGCGAGCTCGTTCGTCGGCCGTGATTCGGCCATCCTGCTCCCAGCGCTCCAGATCGGCGATCTCTTGGCGCATAGCAGCATAGCCCTGTACGGTATTGTGATCAGTAAACGCGATAGCGGCAAGGCCTTCTTTTTTGGCTTTGCGCAAGATGTCGAGGTAGGCAACGCCGTTCTGCTGATAGTCTTTTGAGGCCGGCGTGTGCATATGGAGATCGACGGCATACCAGGTGAGGGCAGAAGAGTCTGCTGCAGCGTTCTTTCTTCGTCTAGGCACGTTGGTTCCTTTCAAACCCACCCCAGGACGATGAGCGTCTCATCGTTGTTGAGGCAGGCTCTGATGCGGCACGATAGAGATCGCCGCCGCTGGCCATACCACGTGCGCAGGGACACAGGGGATGCTCTCTAGCCAGAGGGTGCCCGATGGAACGCTATTGGACACCACAGTATGGGCGAATAGGGCTGCGCATCTCGGCGCCCGGCAAAGCGGGTATGGTGTATTCGAATCGTCTCGTG
Source organism: Chloroflexota bacterium (assembly GCA_012729155.1). Lineage (GTDB taxonomy): Bacteria > Chloroflexota > Anaerolineae > UBA1429 > UBA1429 > JAAYDS01. The sequence continues at coordinate 5,504 of JAAYDS010000203.1, forward strand.
TGGCAGCCACAGGCCAAGAGGTCGGCTCATGAATCATTGCAGGCCAATAGCAGACCCGGACAATCGCGGCCGGTCGAGCATCGCCATAGCATCTTACGTGGCTGTCAATAGCCATTCCTTCAAACAACATCAGTTGGCCACGTAACAGGCTCAACACCCTGCAAAGGCGACTTGAGGC
>JAAYDS010000204.1 GCA_012729155.1 Chloroflexota bacterium
GAGGACGGCTTTGAGCTCTACTTGCAGGCCGATGGCGCCGTAACGGCCTGGGATGCCATCATGGCTGCTGGCGGGCCACACGGCCTGCTGCCCATCGGGTTGGCCGCCCGCGACTCGCTACGTTTTGAGGCTTGTATGCCCCTCTATGGCCAGGAGCTCGGCCCCGATATCACGCCGCTTGAGGCAGGGCTTTCGTGGGCCGTGGACTGGAGTAAGGACTTTTGCGGGCGCGATGCATTGCTCAAGCTACGCCTAGAAGGAGCCGCCCGAACCCTTGTCGCGTTCAAGATGCTTGATCGCGGCGTCCCGCGTCACGAGTATCCCATCCTGTCAGAGGGCGAGGTGGTGGGTCAGGTCACATCGGGCATGTACGCCCCTACCGTGGACGCCTTCCTTGGCCTCGGCTTTGTGCCAACGTCGCTGCGGCGGCCTGGCACTGAGATCAGCATCGGCATCCGCGACCGTGAGCACCGCGCCGTTGTTGTCAGGAAACCGTTCTACGTCCCCGCATATCGTCGCAGCTAAGGAGATCGACATGGCCAGCAACATCAATCAGGATTGTCTCTATTCGCAGTCTCATGAGTGGGTGCGCGTCGAGGGCGATACGGCCTATGCCGGCATCACCGACTATGCCCAGAGTCAGCTCAGCGATATCGTCTACGTTGAGCTACCCGAGGTGGGCACCACCTACGCCCAGGGAGACAACTTTGCGGTCGTCGAATCTGTCAAGGCAGCCTCAGACTGCTACTTGAGCCTCAGCGGCGAGATCATCGAAGTGAACGAGGCGCTTGAGAGCGAACCCGAGCTGGTCAACAGCGACCCATACGGCAAAGGCTGGTTTGTACGTCTCGCCATCGCCGACGCCAGCGAGATCGAAGGCTTGATGTCGCCCAGCGATTATGCCGAGTTCGTCGCCAAGGCTGAGGAAGAGGGTGGCCACTGATGAGTTACGTGCCGCATACCGACAGTGACGTCAGTGAGATGCTGGCACGCATCGGCGTGAGCGATCTGCAGGAGCTGTTTACGGCTGTGCCAGCGGCAGTGCGCTTTCCAGCCATCGATCTGGCTGCCCCGCGCTCCGAGCTCGACGTGATGCAAGAGCTCAAGGCATTGGCCGCCCAGAACGCCGCTCTAGACAGCACGCCGAGTTTCCTGGGAGCCGGCGCCTACCATCACTGGGTGCCGAGCGTGGTCAACCACGTCTTGCTGCGCTCGGAATTCTACACCGCCTATACGCCCTACCAGCCCGAGATCAGCCAGGGCACACTGCAGGCGATCTTTGAGTATCAGACGATGATCTGCGATCTCACGGCGATGGAAGTCAGTAACGCCTCACACTATGACGGTGCGACCGCCATGGCTGAGGCCGTGATCATGAGCCTCAGCGCGGGGCGCGGTAGACGCAACCGCGTTGTCCTGTCTGGCAGCGTCCATCCCGAGTATCGCCAGACGGTGCACACCTACACTCAGGGCATGGACGTTGTGTTTGTTGGCGAAGACCGTCCCGGTGCAACGGCTAAAGAACTTGGTGCCCTGGTGGACGATTCGACTGCCTGCCTGATCCTGCAGTCGCCCGACTTTTTCGGACGCATCGTCGACCTGCGAGGCCTGGCCGAAGCAGCACATGCCCACAAGGCGCTGCTGGTGGTCGCGTCTAACCCGATTGCGTTGGGCATGCTCAAGCCAGCTGGTGAGATGGGCGCAGACATCGTCTTGGGAGACGGTCAGCCTTTGGGCAACTCGCTGAGCTTTGGCGGCCCTCACCTCGGCTTTTTCGCAACGCGCCAAGAGCTGGTGCGACGTATGGCCGGACGGCTGGTCGGTGAGACGGTAGATGCTGACGGCAAACGTGGCTATGTCCTCACCCTTTCGACTCGCGAGCAACACATCCGTCGCGACAAGGCCACGTCTAACATCTGCACCAACCAGGGATTGAACGCCCTGGCTGCCGCTGTCTATCTGGCCACCCTGGGCAAGCAGGGGCTGCGACAGGTAGCCGAGCTCTGCTACCACCGCGCACACTATGCCGCTGCAGCCATCGATGCGCTCGACGCATACCACGTTGACCAGAGCGCGCCGTTCTTTCACGAGTTCGTGGTGAGCTGCCCGCGGCCCGCAAGCGAGATCAATGCCGCCCTGTGGGATAGACATGGCATCATTGGCGGTTATGCGCTAGGCAGCGCCTATCCGGGCATGGAGCGGCAGATGCTCATCTGCGTCACCGAGATGAACAGCCGAGCGCAGATCGATGGGCTGGTATCGGCCCTGCAGGAGGTGGCAAAATGAGCGAGCCCATCATCTATGAACTCGGTGCCGCAGGCCGCCGGGGCGCCGCTCTGCCAGCGCTCGATGTGCCAACCGCAGCATTGCCTGATGAGGAATCACTGCGCAACGAGCTGCCTCTCCCCGAGGTCAGCGAAGTTGACGTGATGCGCCACTATGTGCGGCTTTCGCAACTCAACTATGGCGTCGACATCGGCATGTACCCGCTGGGTTCGTGCACCATGAAGTACAACCCAAAAATGAACGAGGATGCCGCCCGCCTAGCGGGGTTCAGTCACGTTCATCCCTACCAACCCGCCGAGACCGTACAGGGCAGTCTGGCTCTGATGTACGGCCTGCAAGAGGCGCTCAAAGCCATTTCGGGCTTTTGTGGCGTGAGTCTGCAGCCCGCAGCAGGCGCCCACGGCGAGTTCACGGGCATCTTGATGATCCGCGCCTACCATCTGGCGCGGGGTGATGCCCACCGCGACATTGTGCTAATTCCAGATTCGGCCCACGGCACCAACCCCGCCACCACCAGTATGGCGGGCCTGACAATGGTCGAGCTCAAGTCGGATGGACGCGGCAATGTGGACCTTGACGACCTCAAGGCCCACCTGTCCAACCGCACTGCGGGCATGATGCTGACCAACCCCAACACGCTTGGCCTGTTTGATGAGCACGTTCTCGAGATCTCTGAACTGGTACATCAGGCTGGGGGCCTGATGTACGGCGACGGGGCCAACCTGAACGCTATAATGGGCATCGCCAAGCCCGCCGAACTGGGTTTTGACGTGATGCACTATAACCTGCACAAGACCTTTTCCACGCCCCACGGTGGGGGTGGCCCTGGCTCTGGGCCGGTGGGCGCCAGTGAGGCGCTGGTCGACTTTGTGCCGGGGCCCGTGGCGGTGCGAGCAGATGCCGAGGGGCCGTACAGCCTGGTGATGCCGTCGCAGAGCATCGGTCGCGTGAAGGCCTTCTACGGGCACTTTGGCGTGATAGTGCGCGCCTATGCGTACATCTGCATGCTGGGGGCAGAAGGATTACGACAGGCGAGCGAAATTGCCGTGCTCAACGCCAACTATCTGCAGAGCATCCTCAAAGAGGTCTTGCCGCTGCCTTACGATCGTACCTGTATGCACGAGTTTGTCTTGCGCGGCCAGATTGAAGGGGCGCCTGACGTTCATGCCCTCGACATCTCCAAACGCTTGATCGACTATGGCGTACACCCACCCACCAACTACTTTCCGTTGATCGTCCCTGAGGCGCTGATGATCGAGCCAACGGAGACCGAGAGCAAGCGCTCGCTAGACCACTTTGCGCAGGCCATGGTCGGAATCGTTCAAGAGGCCCGCACCGCTCCCGAGTTGCTGCATGAAGCGCCCCATCACGCGCCAATCAGGCGGCTGGACGAGGTGCGCGCCGCGCGGCAGTTGGTGCTACGCTGGCAACCTAACGCACAGGATTGACCAGGCCATACTCAGGAGCTCGGACATCAGACCGAGCTCCTGAGCCGCTGGAGGCGCGATGCTCTATCTGGTCTCAACCCCCATCGGAAACCTTGGCGACATGTCAGCCCGCGCCATCGAGGTGCTTGGCCAGGTCGATCTGATCGCCAGTGAGGACACCCGCAAGACGGGCCGCCTGCTGCAACGTTTCGCGATCGATACGCCACAGGTACCTTTTCACGAGCACAACGAACAGGCCATGGTAGAGCAGCTGATCTCACAGCTCCGTCGTGGGCGTTCGATTGCCGTGGTGACCGACGCCGGCACGCCCGGGATCGCCGATCCGGGCTACAGCATCGTGCGACGCGCTCTCGATGAAGACATCGAGATCACCATGGTCCCCGGCCCCGCGGCGTTCGTGATGGCTATCGTTCTCTCGGGCTTGCCAGTGCACAGCTTTTGCTTTCGTGGCTTTACGCCCCACAAGCGCTCCGCAAGACGGCGCTTCTTTGAGGCCGATGTCGGCATACCCTACACCCTTATCTACTATGAGAGTCCGCACCGTTTGCTCAAGAGCTTGAACGATGCGCTCGAGGTGTTCGGCGACCGTCGTGCGGCGTTGGCCAACGATCTCACCAAGCTGTATGAGTTGATGCTGAGGGGCCGACTCTCGGAGCTCATCGAGGCTGTCGAGCAACGTCCCATTCAGGGCGAATGGGTGCTCGTCATCGCGGGCACCGGCGACCGTGTACGTGACGAACAGGCTGATGATAGCCTTGAGGGCGCTCAACCATGAGCCTGCCCCCGGAAGCGATCGATACCGTGGTGGTTGAGGTATTGCGCTCGGCCAAGTATGCCAGCATCTGCGCCGAAACTGTTCGCGGCGTCGCCAGCCTGGAGACGCGCTCTACGCGCTCGATCAAAGAAGCCGTAAAACGTGTCAAGCGCAAGCTTCATCAGATCGGGGGAGCCTATCAGGCAGCGCCCACACCCTATGACGCCTGGCTCGCCGAGCTACGGGCGGCGCCAGATCGCGAGACGTTACTGCCGCTCTGCCGCCGGATGATGTCGGCACATGCATCGAGCCAGGAACGGCTGCCCTATCTAGACGCGTTCTATGCCCACGTCTTTGGCGACATCGGCCCTGTCACTTCAGTTCTCGACCTGGCCTGCGGGCTCAATCCCCTTGCCATACCATGGATGGGGCTTGCCGACGACACACGCTATGACTGCATCGACATCTACCATGATCAGATAACCTTTTTGCAGGGATGGCTCGCGCTGCTCAAGAAGCCCGGCCGTGCCACCTGCCAGGACCTGTTGCTGCGCCCCCCCTCCGGGCAGTATGATGTGGCATTGCTGCTCAAGTCGGTGCCCTGTCTGCAGCAGATCGATGCAGAGGCCACCTCGCGCCTTCTCGGTGCGATCCCGGCGCAAAAGCTGGTCGTATCGTTTCCGTCCAGGAGCCTGGGCGGGCGCAATGTGGGCATGGTCATGAACTATCAGCGTGCCTTTGAGTCGCTAATGCAACAACTCGGTCTCCACGGTGAGGGCCACATCGTGGGCGACGAGCTGGTGTACATCATCACCACACATGGCGAGCCTGCGTGAACTGAATCGCATCTGCCGAGGGAGTGTGCACATGACCGACATCCGCCAGGGTCCGAATCGCTTTGGCGATGACCTCACGCCGCGCGAACGCTTTAGCCGCACCATGCACTATCAGCACGTCGA
>JAAYDS010000205.1 GCA_012729155.1 Chloroflexota bacterium
TAGCTGTCGGCCTGGATGATCAGGGTGGCGCCGGCCACGCGCTCGAGCCAGTCGAGCGTGATGTGCGAGATGACGGTGTCATAGTTGGCGCTGCCGTTGGGGTAGAACTGGATGTTGGGCAGCACCAGCACCTCGGCGCCAGCGTTGTTGCGGATGGACAGCCGCCTGTCGCCCCCCACAGGGTTGTAGCCGCTGAGGCTGATCTGCACCCTGACGCCGCCGTGGGCGCCGGGCGTAAAGGTGGCCGTACCCATGGTGGCCCCCGAGACCGACTTGACGGTGGCCTGCAGCTGGGTGGCGGCGCTGGCCGTGCCAAGCGGCGCGATCAACATAGCCGTCGCCAGGATGATGGCGGCCAGGCTGATGCGCAAGGCCCGATATCGTGGTGTTTGCATGGTCATATTCTCCTCCTGCGCCGTGATGGCGCCCTGTTGGCCGGGGCTGTGGCACGCAGGGCGAGTACGGCGATAGCTCCGACGCTACCGCTATGATGACACGGATTGTGCGATTTGGCAAGGGTCTTTGCGGTTGGGCTGCAGTGCAGCCGCGTCGCGTGGGTCGGTTTGGCGCTGACGTGCCTGGACCGGGGCGGCGGCGAGCCGTCAGGGGCCCAGGCGCTCGACGGTGACATAGTAAGCGCCCACCTCGTCGCCGCCGGGCAACACAAACCAGGCGTCGAGGCGCGTCTCGCCGCTCTCTGGCAGGTCGAGCTCAAAGCGCACGGCGTGCTGTTCGGGCGCCACCGCCTGCCGCCAGACGCGCCCGAACAGGCCCACCCAGGCGGCGCTGGGCGCCAGGCGCAGCGGCACGGGCGCGTGCGGGTAGGGGATGAGGGCGGCCTCTTCGGGCGTGGGGGCGCCGTCGATGGGCAGGTCGAGCTCGTCGGGCCAGCGGCGCAGCTCGAGGCGGTAGCGGCCGGGGCGCTCGACGTCGACGGCCCAGCGGCCGGTGGTGCGCTGCGCCTCCAAGATGTGGCCCTGATGCCAGGCCACGTCGCCCAGCACGTCCATGGCGTTGAGCCGCGTGGGGTTCTCGGCATCGTTGCCCAGCGCAATGGGGCAATAGCGTTCGACGGTGGGGCCGATCTCGGCCCACCAGGCCTCTTGCTCGGCGCGCAGTTGTGCCGCGATCTCTGGGTGGCGCGCGGCCACGTCGTGCTGCTGGGCGGGGTCTTGCGCCATATCGTAGAGCTCGGCGCCATGCACCAGCCGCCAGCGGCGGGTCATCACCACGCCATCGCAGGGGTCGGGCGGCTCGGTAGACTGGCGGATCTGCTCGATGTGCACGCGGTCGGGCAGGGCGTCGGCCTCGCCGCGCAGCAGCGGGGCCAGCGAGCGGCCATCCCACGCGGCGGGGCGCGGTAGCGTCAGGCCCAACAGATCGACCAGGGTGGGCAGCAGGTCGAGGTGCAGGGTGAGGTCGGCGATGTCGCGGCCGCCCACCAGCCCGCCGGCCGGCCAGCGGATAAAGAGGGGCACGCGGTGGCCGCCGTCATAGTACGAGCCCTTGATGCCGCGCATGCCGGCGTTGTAACCGCGGCCGTCGGGGCGCCAGCCGCCGCTGGAGCCGTTGTCGGTCATGAACAGCAGCAGCGTGTTGTCGGCCAGGCCGGCCTCGTCGAGCCAGGCGCACAGGCGGCCCACGTTCTCGTCGATGTTGGCGATCATGCCGTAAAAGGCGGGTTCGGGGATGGCGGGGTTGCTGGCGTAGGGCGCGCTGTAGCGCTCTTCCACCAGGTAGGGGCTGTGGGGTGCGTTGGTGGCCAGGTAGACGAAAAAGGGCTCGGCGCGGTGGGCCTGCATGTAGGCCAGCGCCTCGTCGAACCAGACGTCGGTGCAATAGCCCTGATGGGCCTGCGGCTCGCCGTTGTGCCAGTAGGTGTCGTCAAAGTAGCTGTTGCCCCACCAGTCGGGCGTCTGGCCCACGCCGCCGCCCTTGTGGGCCACCACGTGCTCAAAGCCGCGGTCTTGCGGGCGGTAGGGGTAGTTGTCGCCCAGGTGCCACTTGCCGAACAGGGCGGTGTGGTAGCCGTTGTGGCGCAGCACCTCGGGCAGGGTGAGCTCGTCGCGCCGCAAGATAGAGCGGCCCCAGCAGGTGGCCCAGGCGCCGTTGCGGATGGGCCGGCGGCCGGTGAGCAGGGCGCCGCGGGTGGGCGTGCAGAGCGGCGAGGCGTGAAAGTCGGTAAAGCGCACGCCGGCGTGGTGCAGGGCGTCGATGCAGGGGGTGGCCAGCCAGGGGTTGCCGGTGCA
>JAAYDS010000206.1 GCA_012729155.1 Chloroflexota bacterium
CACAAAGCCGTCCAGCACAGTGCCAACGTCGATACTCAAGATGTCTCCTCGACGTAGGCGTCGTGGCCCAGGGATGCCATGCACCAGCTCATCGTTCACCGACATGGTGGTGGCAGCGGGAAAGCTTGGCTTGTCGGGCATCTGGTTTGGGTAGTTGAGAAAGGCTGGTTGCCCGCCATGGGCCCGAATCACCTCAGCGCCGATGGCATCTAGCTCGGCCGTGGTGACGCCTGGCCGCACAGCCCGTACCATCGTCTGTAGAGCCAGAGCGTTGATGTGCCCGGCGCAGCGCATCGCCTCGAGTTCGGCGCTCGACTTGATGATGATCGCCATCGCCTAAAAGCAGCCCAATTGACAGGGCTTTGCCTTCAGTCCCAGCGCTTCGGCGATGTTACCGATGCCCAGGCGGGGATAGCGAAACTGCTGAGCGATGGCCCACAAAGCAGTGCACGGCACCCGCCCGTCGACAACCTGTAACTGAATGGCAGCGACGATCTCTGGCGGGCAGTGTTTTGCAGCCTGGACGATCTTGTAGGCCTCGGTTCCCTTTTTGCCATAGCCAAACAAACCCAGTTGGCAGCGATCAAAGCGCAGCTCGGTCTGCTCATCGATCAGTTGCCCCAGTGCCCGCGGAGTAAGCCCTAGTTCAGCGGCCAGACCGTGGGCGGTTTGGCAGTCGATGACGCCCTGGTGGCTGGACTGCATGATGCGTTCGAGTGTAGCCGTCATGGTCTGCTCCCTGTTCACGTTTGCGGTCGATTCTAGCCCTCAGGCAAGCGGACTGCAAGCGCTCGTCATTGCCCAGCGCGTCGTGCCCACCTATAATGCAATCGCTGTGGGGAGCAACCTCAGGAGGGCGGAGATGCGCGTTTTGATGCTGAGCTGGGAATATCCACCCAACGTCGTTGGCGGGCTGGGCAAGCATGTGGCCGAGATCGTCCCTGCCCTGGCTGCACGCGATGTCGAGGTGCACCTGCTGACGCCACGCATTGGCAATGCCCCGTCAGTAGAGTTCTATGACAACCTCATCGTGCATCGGGTAGACAGGCCTTTTGCCGAGTATGCCGACTTTTATGGTGAGGCTTGGCACACCAATGGGCGCATCGAGCAGGCGGCGGATGAGGTTATCGATCGCTATGGCCCCTTTGACCTGATCCATAATCACGATTGGATCACATCGTTCGCCGCTGTTGCGCTAAAAGGTCGCTACAAGCTGCCGCTGGTGGCTACAGTGCATGCCACTGAGCGCGGCCGTGGGCATGGCCACGTGAGCGACGGGCAGCCCAGGCTGATTAACGACGCTGAGTGGCGCCTCACCTACGAGGCATGGCGGGTGATCGTCTGTACGCAGTACATGCAGCGCGAGGTGCTCGATTACTTTGGCACGCCCGCTGACAAGACCGATGTCATACCCAATGGAGTCGACCCGACTCCGTTCATCAAAGCGCGACAGGAAGACCTGACGGCCTTCCGCAGTCGATTTGCCCTGCCCCATGAGAAGATCGTCTATTCGGTGGGCCGCATTGTCCATGAAAAGGGCATCGAAACACTGGTGCGATCGGCTCCTCAGGTGCTGGCACAGACGCCCGAGGCTAAGTTTGTTATCGCTGGCAAAGGGCCCGAACTCGACCGACTGCGATGGCTGGTAGGCGATATGGGATTGGCCAGCAAAGTGATGCTATTGGGCTTTATCAGCGACGAAGACCGCAACCGGCTCTTTGCTGTGGCTGACTGCGCCGTGTTCCCCAGTCTCTACGAACCCTTTGGCATCGTCGCTCTTGAGGCGATGGCAGCCCGGGTTCCTGTAGTGGTATCAGAGATGGGCGGCCTGCGAGAAGTGGTCGAGCATGCCGAGACGGGTATCACCATCTATCCGGGGTCGGTGGATTCGTGCGCATGGGGCATTGTACACACGCTGAACCACCCCGAGTGGGCCGAGATGCGAGTGGCCAACGCCTACCAAAAGGTTGAGACGGTATACAACTGGGATACCATCGCTTCACAGACTGTGGATGTCTACCGGCGCGTGGTGGCTGAACGCGCCAAGACTGACTGGTAGGCGCAGAGGCACTAGCCGCGCAGGACGTCTAGGATCAATGGTGGCGCGCTAACGTTGCGCTGCGACAGGCGCACGGCCGGTGCAAGGTGGCGCGCCATGCGTTCTGCATCGTCCTGAGAGCGGGCGTGGAGAGTGTAGAGTGGCGCGCCGGCAGACACCTTCGCGCCCGTTTTGGCGTGCAGCACGATGCCTACACTGTGGTCGATGGCATCCTCCTTGCGCTGGCGGCCACCACCCAGCTCAACACAAGCAAGACCAAAGCTGCGCGCGTCTAGCTGCTCGACATAGCCGTCATCATCGGCCACGATGGTCTGTCTCCAGGGCGCCTGAGGCAGCAGCGCAGGGCTATCGATCACGCGGGTGTCACCGCCTTGTGCGGCGATCCAGTCGCCAAACTTGGCCAGGGCCTGTCCTTGCACAAGCTGTTGCCGCGCCAGGTCGTGAGCCTCTTCGGGCGACTCTGCCACCTGCCCTAGAAGCAGCATCTCAGCGGCCACGGCGAGGCAGTGGTTCTCAAGATCAGGTGGCCCCTCATGTCGCAGGCAATCGATGGCCTCGGTCACCTCGAGGGCGTTGCCGATGGCATAGCCCAGGGGCTGTGACATGTCAGAGAGCAGCGCAGTTACCTGGCGGCCGACGCCTTGACCGATCTGGATCATGAGTTCAGCGAGAACGCGTGCGTCAGCAACACGCTCCATAAAGGCACCTCTGCCCACTTTGACATCCAACACGATGGCGTCGGCTCCGCCGGCGATCTTTTTGCTCATAATCGAGCTGGCGATGAGCGGCAGGCTGGGCACAGTGCCGGTGACGTCTCTCAAAGCATACAGCTTGCCATCGGCCGGAACCAGATTGGCCGTCTGCCCAACCACAGCAATGCCATGCAGGCGCACCGTGGCGAGGAAGTCGGCGGATGAGAGCTCGACGCGCAGGCCAGGGATCGATTCCAGCTTGTCGAGGGTGCCGCCCGAAAAGCCCAACCCGCGCCCCGACATCTTGACCACCGGCAGGCCAGCAGCAGCCACGATGGGCGCCACCACGAGAGTGGTCTTGTCGCCGACGCCACCGGTCGAGTGCTTGTCTACTACGCGCGGCGCTACAGAGCTCAGGTCCAACGTCTCGCCCGACCTCACCATCGCCATGGTGAGATCCACCGTCTCACGCAGGGTCATGCCTCGCAAGAGCACGGCCATTGCCCAGGCGGCGGCCTGATAGTCGGCCACTTTGCCCGAGACGTAGCCGTCGATGAAAGCGTCGATTTCCGCAGTCGAAAGCTCGTGCCCGTCGCGCTTTTTCTCGATGACCTCGACTGCTCTCATTGGCACTCCCTATAGTCATAGTGCTTGCGAGCCGTTCGCGTAACCAGGCTGACCAAACCGAGGAGTGACAGACTGCCCTCGATCAGCAACGAACGCCAGCCAAAGTCTCGCAGACTCGACGCCAGGCCGACCGGCCCCACATGATATCGGTAGCGTTTAAAGGGCCAGAGCCAGTACACGCGGCCGCGGTTTAGACTAGCGTTCAAGGCATCACAGAGCAGATGCACCCCGTAGCCCACACCCCAGCCCTGTGCGAGAGCGCTGCCGCCGCACCGCCAGATGAGCGCCGTGGTAAATGCCCATGCTATGCCGCTGTGCGCCGGCACACGATCGTTGGGCGTCACCCGTAAGAGCCAGCGTAGGGGCTTGTCTACCAGGTCGGGGAACATGGCGGCCCCCCACAGGCCTCGACGGTCTCCCGAGAGGCTCTCTGGTACGAGATAGGCCGCGGATAGATGTCCTGGCAAGATCACGGTGCCCAATCCCTATCGAGGCTGTCTGCATTCTAGAGGGGCCGGCCAGCCGGGTCAAGATAGACGGGCGAAGGCTTGAGCCCCATCCAGTTTGGCGCTACAATCCTGTCAGCAGCGATACCGTGGGAGAGATGTCGGAGGGAGGGGCGCGATGGTCGCACAGCCGATTGACCAGAGACGTTGCGGCGAGCAGGGAGTGGGTGAGTCGCAGGCCACGCCCCTTCAGGCGCGGGCCGACGAGCCACAGCCGACGGTTGGCGGCTCGAGCGCCAAGGACACGGCAGAGACGACGATGGATGAGAGGGTGGAGGAGTTGCTCTCTTCAGAGGGCGAGGCTGGGGCGCGCCAGAAACCGGCCTCCACTGAGGAGATGGATGCCTCGCTTGACGACCTGCTGGAGGGCTTTACCGACGAGACTATGCCCGAGAATGATCTGGCCGCCGCTGAGGCTTTTGACCCAAACACCCCATCTTCGCCAGGGCGTTGGAACGCACCTGAGATGACTCAGGCCACAGACAAGTTTGCCGACGAAGCTGAACCGACCAAGGCCGCAGAGGCCCATCACGGGCCCGAGGAACACTCTGTTGCACCTGCGACTGCGCCCAAGGCCCGGCGCGAGCGTGGCGCTCTGCGAGGTGTTGCCCTGGTATTGCTCGGAGGCATTCTTGGCGCGGCGCTCACTCTCCTGGGGCTTTTGCTGACCTCGGGAACGCTCGATTACGCCTCGCGAGGGCACCTGGAGGCTCTTAGCCGTAACATGGGCACCATGCAGGCCAATCAAGAGGTCATCTGGCAGCGGCTCGATGGCATCGATCCCTTGGTGGTCGAGCAGCAGGAACGGATCGAGGCGCTGGGCGCAGCCCTGCAACAGGCTGAGGACGAGCTTGGCGTCATCGAGCAGCGCGCGGCCGCTGCCGAGGAGCAGGTGGCCGTGCTTTCACAAGAGGTGGCACTGCTGCAGCAGACGCTGGCCAGTTCGCTCGACCAATCTGATCAACGCATGGGGGTGCTCGAGGGGCAGGCGGCAGAGCTGGGTCGTGGTCTACAGGATGTTGAAACTACTCTGTCGCCGCTCAAGTCAGCAGTGGTACGCTACAACGGCTTTTTCGGCGCGCTACGCGATCTACTGGTTGAGATGGATGTCGAGGAGTAGCATTGCTCGCTATAGCTGCGGGCTGATCAGGGGTGCTGGGGGCGGATGATGACAGGCGCCCCGACGTCGAGCCCGAGTCTGTGCGCTGCGTGGCCGCCGTTGACGGCCAGCTCGATGTAACCGTGACTGCCTGGCAGGGCCACGAGATGGTCATGTGCCGCGTCGGCGTAGGTGCGTTGCACCAACGCCACGGCGCCACCGGCATCGACGGCCCAGCGCGTTTCATGTGCGAGCCAGGCCGCTGGGATGTTGGTGATGAGATTGCCAAAGCGATCGATGTGGATCACCTGCCCCCTGAACTCGTTGCTCGATTGGCCGGCCAATGCCGCATGCGGCAGGGGCTGCAGCGTATCGATTCGTGGACCCAGTGCCTCGAACGGCGCACCGCTGGCCAGGTGAGCCGCCACTGGCGCAAAGATGTCGCGGCCGTGAAAGGTGACGCTCGGTTGGTCGCACAGCCAGAAGGCTCTGTTCTCGAGAGCGACAGCCTCGTAGGCGCCCAGACGGTCAAGGGCAGGCTGGAGTAGACCGTTATCAGGTGCAACGAAACGGGCATGCCGCGTGGCCACCGCCACTGCCCGCCGCGCGGTGCCCACTGTGGGATCAACTACCGCCACGTGGACCGTGTCCTTCGGGAAGGCCGCAACAGCCTGCGATAGGACAAAGGCTGCCTGCCCAACCTGCTGCGGCGCGATGCCGTGGCTGATGTCGACCAGCGTTGCGTCAGCACAGATGCCTAGGATGGCACCCTTCATCTCTGCCACATAGCTGTCGGTGAGGCCAAAGTCGGTTAGCAGGGTGATGATGGGCATGGCGCCACTCTCCCACAGATGTCAGTTGTAGCCAGCATGCCCTTATGCTATAGTTGCTGGCGTCATTTCGACAAACCGCGATGGAGGCGGTATGCTTGGAAAGCAGTTAGGCATTGATCTTGGCACCGTCAACGTCATCGTCTATGTGCGTGGCAAGGGCGTCGTCCTGAACGAGCCGTCGGTCGTGGCCATCTCTCTGGTGGATAACCGTATCCTCGCGGTGGGCAGTGATGCTCGGGCGATGCTGGGGCGCACCCCAGAGACCATCGAGGTCGCACGCCCAATGCGCGATGGCGTCATCGCCGACTATGTGGTGACCGAGAACATGCTGCGCTACTTTATCAGCAAGACGTGCAGTCGCTTTGAGCGGCGGCCCGAGGTTATGCTGAGTGTACCGGTAGGGGTCACCAGTGTCGAGAGCCGTGCTGTGCGCGATGCAGCCATTCAGGCAGGTGCGCGAGAAGCATATCTCTTGCCCGAGCCGTTGGCAGCGGCACTGGGTGCTGGCCTACCAGTGGGCACGCCGTCTGGTAACATGATCGTCAACATCGGCGGGGGCGCTAGCGAGGCCGCTGTCATATCCATGTTTGGCATTGTCGTGTCAAGCTCGGTGCGCGTCGCAGGCAACCGCTTTGATGAGGCCATCGCCAACTATGTGCGTCGCAAGTACAACTTGATGGTGGGCGAGCAGACCGCTGAGCAACTCAAGATCGCCATCGGCAGTGCCTTGCCCCTTGAGCAGTCTCTGAGCATGGAAGTGCGCGGCCGCGACCAGGTGCAGGGCTTGCCCCGGACCATTACGGTCACCTCCGAAGAGGTCACAGATGCGCTGGCCGAACCATTGGCTGCAGTGGCTACGACGGTCAAAGCCGTGCTTGAGAAGACGCCTCCCGAACTGGCCTCGGATATTATCGACCGCGGCATGGTGATGAGTGGCGGTGGCGCCCAGCTGCGGAACCTCGATCGCTTTCTGGCAGCAGAGACGGGCATCCCCTGTCAAGTGGCCGAGAACCCGATGCTGTGCACGGCGCTGGGAGCGGGGCGAGCTCTGCAGCATCTGCCGCTGCTCAAGCGCTCGCTCGAGCCCAAGTGATGGCCCTCAATTGCCTCGCTGGCAACCTGAAGCCTGTCTGGGCCTAGAGGTAGTAGGTCATCGTCTGTAGAGACGCTACCGGGTCGATGTAGCGCACGTGGACATCTCGTGGCGTGTTGAGGGTGATGGGCGCGTAACTTAGGATCGATCGCACGCCACATGCTACCAGCTGATCTGCCACGTGCTGCGCTGCTGTGGCGGGCACAGCCAGGATAGCGATCTCCACATGGCGCTCCGCGATGATCTCAGCAAGGCGCTCCATCGGCAAGATCTCGCGCTGCCCTACGCGAGTGTTCACTTTGGCAGGGTCGCTGTCAAACACTGCCACGATCTGGAACCGCCCAGTGACAAAGGCCCCATAGTTCATGAGCGCATGCCCCAGCGCCCCTGCACCTACCAGAATAAGGCGCCAGTCCTGATCGATCTTGAGTATGCGTTCGATCTGTGTGCACAGAAAGCCGATCTCATAGCCTAGCCCCTGCCGCCCGAACTCGCCAAAATGAGAGAGGTCTTTACGCACTTGGGCAGGGCTGACGCCTGCCCAGCGGCCGATCTCGGTGGAAGAGGCCACATGCTCGCCTCGCTGAGCCATGTGTTTTAGCGTTTGCAGATAGGTGGTCAAGCGGCGAATGACGACATCAGGAACGCTGGTCTGTGTCATGTGGTATCTCTCCTACAGGGCTGCCACCTCTATGCGCGGCAAGAGCGTTCCGGTCAACCTCAGTGAGCTCAGCGTTGGCTAGTAGGTCAGGCCGTCGCTGCCAGGTGCGGATCAGCGCTTGTTTGCGGCGCCACCGCGAGACCAAAGCATGATTGCCCGACACGAGCACCTCGGGCACGGTCAGTCCTCGATAGACGGCCGGACGCGTGTACTGGGGCGCCTCGAGCAGGCCTCGGGCGTGCGAGTCATCGACGATGGCGCGCATGTCGCCCAAGACACCAGGCACCAACCGCGTCACCGCCTCGATGATCGCCATGGCAGCGATTTCTCCGCCTGAGAGCACAAAATCGCCCAGAGACACCTCGTGAGTAACGGCGAGATCGACGATGCGCTCGTCGACGCCCTCATAACGCCCACAAATAAAGACCAGCCGCTCATAGCGCTCCAAACCCTGTGCCATGTGCTGGGTGAACACCTCACCCACGGGCGTGAGCAGGATGATGGGCACTTGCACCTCGCCGCTGCGTTTCTGCTCTACGATAAGGTCGGCTTCGACGATGGCCTCGAGCGCGAGCATGATCGGCTCGACCTTCATCACCATACCGCCGCCCCCGCCGAACGGGGTGTCGTCGGTTACACGATGCCTGCCCGGAGCATAGTCGCGGATGTTGTGCAGGTGCAGCTCCACCTGTCCGGCGTTGATAGCGCGGCTCACGATGCTCTCGGCAAAGACGCTCTCGAACAGGCCCGGGAAGAGAGTCAGTACATCGAATCGCATGGGGCTCCAGACATTGTGATATTCAGCACAATCATTCTACGGACAGTCGGCC
>JAAYDS010000207.1 GCA_012729155.1 Chloroflexota bacterium
CTTGTCGCCAGAGCGCTTGACCAGGCCACCGGCCGCCACTGTACCATGGCGCGTGCTGTCGTAGCTGTCGACAATACGGCCTCGCAGACGGTCTTTCACAGTGCCGGGTTCGAGGCGGTAGTGCCCTGCACTATGCTCGTCTGGAACCGCCACGCGAGCAGCGGTGCCGCGCCCAGCGAGCGCCTCGTGAGCAGGCAGCTTCAACTTGCCGAGCGCCCAGATGCCCGGGCTACAGCTACCGAGTGGGCCAATGATACTACGACGTTCGCCCGTGCAACCAGCATCCAGGTGGCCACCCTCGCGTATCGCGGCTGTTGGATCGAAGAAATCTCGGGGCGATCGCCTGAAGATTGTGCTGCGTTGGTCACGCGCATCGGGTGCGATGCGGTGATGACAGGCCTTGCCGAAGCGGGCGTGCTTGCGCCCCGCAGCGCGCCCAGCGACATCGCTGCGTTGGTATCACTCGGCTGGCGACCGGTTGGTGACTATGACATCTTCACCAGGCAGCTCTAGGTGGCCGAGCTAGCGCTGCGGCCCAGACGGCGCTCAAGTCTGTCCAAACGGTAGTTCAAGTCGTTCCACAGATCGTCTGGCCAGGGATGGTCTATCTCACCCCTCTCTAGGCGCGCCAGCCCTCGCAGCACCACATCCCGAGCAGCGGCATGATCCCGTTCGCGGTGCTCGAGGTGTTTGGCCAATTCGATAAAGGGGACGGGACTCGGGCCCTCAAGACGCTCGCTCCATACCATCGCCGCCTCATCGTTACGCCCCAACCGCTTTAGCAACAGCCCGTAGCGATCCCACCCTTCGGCAGCGATTCGCAGATCGGGGCTCCTTGTCGCCGCCGTGTAGGCAGCCCTTGCCTCGGCGTGATTGCCCAGTCGTTCGTGAAGGCGTCCGATGGCCAACAGGTCGCATGGCGTCTCGCTCGGCTCAGGCTCAAGCCCCATCTGACTCGAGACGCGGGCCATGAGGCAGGCCATCGACATGACATCCATCAGATTGTGGTAGAACACGCCCACCAGCGGCTGCACGTTGCCCGTCCGTAGGTAATCATAGTACAGTTGGGGAATGAGGTAACCAGGCACGTCTTCGCCAGTGCGCGCTACACCCAGCACCTGACGCTCTAGAGACGACAGAGCGCATGAGGGCAGCACGTGCCGCCAGAGCGCGCGAGACCATCGCAGCAGGTCGAGGTGGCCCTCGAGTTCGGGCGGCTGCAGCCCGTGATAGCGAAAGCGGTTCTCCAACAGGGGCCAGTCAAAGCCTACGCCGTTAAAGGTGACGAGCGTCGCCCTCTGCCCCAACTCGCCCTCTAGTTCACGCAGCATTGCTGGCTCATCGTCTGGCTCCTCGGCAAAGTACTGCCGCACCTCAAAGATGGTGCCATCGAAACTGCCGAGGCCTATCAGAAAGGCAAAGGTGCCCGCATCACGGCCCAGACCGGTTGTCTCTGTATCCAAAAAGAGCAGGCTGCTGGTTGACACCTCACCCATACCGGCCGCTTTCAGGAGCGTAGCGCCCACCTCGGTTGCAGCGCGCAAACAAAGGTCTCCGTGGGCGTAATCCAGTGCAAAGCGCGCATCAGCCCGCAGGCAGCGCCCGGCGGTGTTCTCGATCCAAGCGCCGCCCACCATCTCGCTGAGCGGCACAACGGGACGCCGTTGCGGTGACCTATCGGGCACCGGCCCAAGGCGCAGCAGACGATCGAACAGGCTACTCATGTCGCGCTCACTCCCGCGATCATTATACCATGACCTACGAGAGGCCCTCGATCAGGCGTTCGGCCAAAGCCAACACCCGACCCTTGGCGCCCAGGTCATCGGCGAGCACCGGCCCGATGCAAGAAGGGCAACCACTCGTACAGGCGCAACCCTCGACCAGCTCTAGCACGCGTCCGATGAGCGGGCCAAACGCATCCATGGCCTCAAAGCTCAGGCCGACGCCGCCCGGCAGATCATCGTAGACGAATAGTGTCGCCAGTCCCGTCTGCACCGTGCGCGGCTCGCTCACCACACTCACATCGCCCGGATCGCACAAAAGGAGCGTGGGGAGCAGATGCCGGAGGGCATGCCCCAACCCGGCGAGACTTCCGCGCACAGCCACGCTCTGCTCTGCCCGGCGATGGCACGAGGGGCACAGGGTGACCAGGTTAGTGAGGTCGTTGGCCGTCTGCCAGGGCGAGTCGTCTCCTTGGCCATAGGTGCTGTAGGGGCGCAGATGGTGCACGTGGAGCCCCTGCCCGGGCCGCGCCTTGGCCCCGCACCATCGACAGGCATAGTCATCGCGCTCTAGCACCGAACGGCGTTGCTGCGGCCAGTTGGGACCACGAGAAAAGCTGCCCTCGCCGATCCAGCTGGCGGCATCACTCAGCCCGGCTACCAACTCCTCGCTCAGCGTCAGCCACATGGCCTCAGTCTGTATCGTCTGCTCTGGCAGATCGATCTCTCCCCAGCCGATCATCTCGAGAGTTCGCTGCCGTAGTCGCCGAAAGCCGGTGACACGGCGCGTCAACTCAATCTCGCCTCGCTGCAAGACATAGCCGCGATGCGCCTCTTCGCGGCGTGTGTCGAGGATCTGCACCGTGGTATTGCCGCTGGCGCGGGTAAAGTAGTCGACGCTCACGGCATGCACATGCGCCGTGCCCGTCGGCCAGTCCAGCCGATCTACTAGATACTGTTGCCCTTCATGCAGATAGATGGCCTGTTCGTGCACATACAATGGGGCCGTTTCACGATCGACAGTGCCGATCACCTGCTCTCCATCGATTCCCTGCTTCAGAATGGTGATGCGCTCAGGGCTGGCCGAGCGTAGCGACACCTCGCCCGCAGGATAGTCGCCCGCTATGCGGTGCCAGCGGACGCGTGAGCGGCGCAGCTCACCCAGCATCTCCAGATGGGCCAGCACAGCCTGCACATCCTCATGACCATAAACCTCATCGGCGGCAAAGGGGAGCTCGTAGCTGGCGCAACGCACATGGCTCAGCAGCACGTGCAGGTTATCAGGGTTCGCCAGCCCGCGCTCAGGAGCCTGTGCGAACAAATAGTCTGGATGCGTGACGATGTACTGATCGAGAGGCGATGCGGTGGCCACCAGCACCGCCAGGCTGTCGTCAGAGCCGCGACCGGCACGACCGATGCGTTGCCAGGTGCTTGCCACCGATCCCGGATAGCCCACCAGCACGGCCGCCGCCATGCCCCCGATATCGACGCCGAGCTCCAGGGCGTTGGTGGCCACCACCACACGCACCTGGCCCGCGCGTAGCCCCTGCTCAATCTCACGACGCTCACTATCGAGATAGCCACCGCGATAGCCTCGTACGCTATCGGCTGCGTGCCCCGCCTGCACGGCGTCCTGGCGCAGTTCGAGCAGCAGCTGCTCCACCCCCCCACGAGACTGGCAAAAGACAACAGTCTGCAGGTCGAGTTGCTGCAGCAGGTTGGCGATCAGGCGCGCATCGGCCATCGCCGAGCGCCGTATGCCCAAATGAGCGTCGAGCAACGGGGGGTTATACAGCACGATGTGCCGCCGGCCGTTCGGCGCCCCGTTCTCGTCGACCAACATCGGTTGCCGCTCTGTGAGCATCGCAGTCAGTTCGACAGGGTTGGCGATGGTGGCTGAGGTGCTGATGATCTGGGGCCTGGAGCCGTAGAAACGGCAGATGCGCTGTAGACGACGCACTACGTTGGCCACATGGGCGCCAAACACACCGCGATAAGAGTGCAACTCATCGATGACGATATAGTCGAGCCGAGAGAGCATTTCGCGCCACTGTGGGTGGTGAGGCAGAATACTCACGTGCAGCATATCGGGGTTGGTGACAAGCAAGCTCGCGCGCCGTCTGATATCGGCGCGGAGCGCCATGGGCGTATCACCATCGTAGGCCAGCACCCTGGCCGGTGCCCCCACAGCCTCAGCCAGGGTTGCCAGCTCGTCCATCTGATCGTGGGCAAGGGCCTTGTTGGGATAGACCAGCAGCGCCCGGCTATCCGGCTGTATCATGGAGCGCTCGAGGATCGGCAGGGCATAGCAGAGCGTCTTGCCCGAGGCCGTCGGCGTCACGACGACCAGATCATCGCCTCGCCGCGCGGCGCTCAGAGCCTGCGCTTGGTGCACATAGAGCCGCTCCAGGCCCAATCGCTTCAGCCCTGCCGCTACAGGGTCATTCAACGGCGGTGAGACAGGCGCATACCCCGCAAGGCGAGCAGGCGCCACGCGATGGTGCACCACACCACTCGCCAACGCACTATCAGAGTGCAATCGATCGAGCGCAGCTATTACTGACAAGCCAGCCTCGCCATCAAAGCAGCAACATCAGCCCGGCAACCGCGAGCCACTTGCAAGGGCAAGCAACCCTGCCTCATCGAGCATAGGGATACCCAGCTGCTGGGCTTTGTTGAACTTGGATGCGCCCGGCCGCTCGCCCACCACCAGATAGCTCGTCTTGGCCGAGACGCTGCTGGTTGCCTTGCCGCCATGGGCCAGGACAAGCGCCTCGGCCTCTTCACGGCTCATGTCAGGTAGCGTGCCTGTCACCACAAAGGTGAGCCCGGCGAGAGTTGACGTGACGCCCTCGGCAACATCCGTCGTGTCCATGGCCGCGGGGGGGGCTGCTTCAGCCATCGACACGCCGCCATTACGCAGGCGCTGTAGCAGCTCGACAGTGGCGGGCCGGTTCAGGTAGCTGACCACGGCGGCGGCTGTGGTGGGCCCGATCCCTTCGATCTCTTCCAGCACGTTCTGATCGGCGGCTCGCAGGGCGTCGACCGATCGGAAACGCTCGGCCAGCATCTGCGCGGCCTTGGCGCCCACACCAGGAATGCCCAGCCCAGTGAGCAGACGCCAGAGCGGCCGCTGCCGCGAGGCGTCAAGCGCCGCCAGCAGATTCGCAACGCGGCGCTCTTGAAAGCCCTCGAGAACCAACAGCTGTTCGCGCATGAGTTGGTAGAGATCGGCAACATCGTGCACCAGGCCAGCCGCGACTAACTGCTCCGCCACCCTGATGCCCAGCCCGTCGATGTCCATGGCCCCGCGCGAGGCCCAATGCTCGAGCAGACGCAGCGTCTGCGCCGGACACGAAGGGTTGACACAATACAGAGCCACCTCGCCCTGTGTTCGCTCCACCGGCTGGCTGCAGGAGGGGCATGTTGAGGGTGGCACAAAAGGCTGCTGTGAGCCGTCGCGCAGCTCGACGATGGGCCGCACGACCTGGGGAATGACATCGCCCGCTCGCTGCACCACCACTGTGTCGCCAGCACGTATGTCTTTGCGCAGCAGGTCGTCAAAGTTGTGCAAACTCGCCTGACGTATGGTGACGCCCGAGAGCTGCACCGGCTCAAGAACGGCGTATGGCGTCAACACACCTGTACGCCCCACGTTAATGGCGATCTCGAGCAATCGTGTGGTTGCCTCACGCGACGGGAACTTGTAGGCCACCGCCCAGCGCGGCGCATTACCCACGATGCCCAGACGACGCTGCGTGTCAAGCGAGTTGATCTTGATGACGACACCGTCGGCCTCATAGTTCAGTTGATCGCGCTTGGCCATCCACTCTTCGCAGTAGCGCAACACGCGGTCAAAATCCTCACACACGAGGATATCGACATTGACGCTCAGCCCCAGCTGACGCAGCAGTTCGAGAGCATCGGCCTGCGTGGCGATCTCATACCCTTCCACGTAGCCTACGGCATAGGCAAAGAGCCGCAGCGGTCGTGAGGCGGTGATACTCGGATCGAGCTGTCGCACTGACCCGGCAGCGGCATTGCGCGGGTTGGCGA
This sequence comes from Chloroflexota bacterium, assembly GCA_012729155.1. Classification (GTDB taxonomy): domain Bacteria; phylum Chloroflexota; class Anaerolineae; order UBA1429; family UBA1429; genus JAAYDS01. Next base: position 5,778 of record JAAYDS010000207.1, read on the forward strand.
AGGTAGCCTCTCCGCGTGCCTCTCGTTCGGCGTTCATGGCACTGAACAAGTCGCGCGGCATATAGATCTCACCGCGCACCTCGATGACTGCTGGCGGCGGCATCTCATCGGCGACGGGGATGCGCAATGGCACATTGCGGATGGTCCTGACGTTGGCCGTGACATCTTCACCGGTGATACCGTCACCCCGGGTGGCTGCTCGCACCAACGCGCCGCGCTCATAGGTCAGAGCCACAGCCAATCCATCGATCTTGGGCTCGGCCACAAAGGCAAGTGGCTCGCCCTCGGGCAGCAGGCGCTGTGCCCGTTGGAGCCACTGCTGCACCTCTTCGCGGGTAAAGGCATCGACTAGGCTCGTCATCGGGTGGGGATGCTGCACCTTGCCAAACGCCTCGAGCGGTGTGGCTCCCACCCGCTGCGTTGGGGAATCAGGCGTAATCAAGTTGGGATACTCGGCCTCGAGCCGCCTCAGCTCGTGGATCAGCGCATCATACTCGGCATCGCTGATAGTGGGAGCGTCGAGTGTATAGTAGTGATGGGCGTGCTGCTCGATGATCCGCCGTAGTTCGTCAATCCTGGCGCTGGCGTTCATGCTCATGCCTCACTCCTAGAAGCAGTACCCGGGATAGAGCCTACGCTCTGTCCCGGGCATAAGATTACCACAATCTCTCAGTTTGCACGCGACTACTCAATACTCGGCCGTGATCACTCCTGGAGCTTGATGTACTCGCCGGCCACCCACCCCGTGGCCCCAGAGCCATCGCGCACCTGATACCACGTCAGGTTGTCGGCCTCCTTCGGACCACCGACCACCTCTAGCACGGTGCCCTCATCGACGGTCTTGACACGGTCATAGCCAGTGCCTGCCCCAACGCGCATGCGCAGGCCGGCCCCTTCGGTGCCTGTTACCAGGACCTTGTCGCCCTCGGCAAAGCTGCCCGCGGCTAACTCGCCCTCAGCTGGCGTGGGGGTTACGTCAGCAACTGTGGCTGCCGTAGGCACCAAACCCGGCAACGTCGCAGATGTAGGTGTAGCAGTCATCATTGCAGCCCCGCCAGAGCCCTCGACCGGTGTAGGCGATGCCTGGGGCGCCAACGGGCCAGCTGCAGCGGCGGTAGGTGTAGCCTCCTTGCGGCTCGACGGCTCTGGCGCGATCAGTGCCCACCACAGCCCCGCTACCACCACAACAACCAGCAACGGCACAACCACGATCATCCAGCGAGGCCAGGCCTGCGGCCCACGATCACTGCTGGAGCGGTAGCGCGGATCAGGAGTCATGACTGCGCCTCCTTTGTCGTTTTATCGATTATGTATCATCATCCTGCGCGTGTCAACGGTTGTTACCGGTCGAGCACAGGTCCATTCGCATTCTAGTCCATATCAACGAGCAACGCAACAGCGTTGCTTGCCGCAAGAGCGCTCAACGCTCAGCAAATGCGGGGCAGTTGCCCGCCTGCCAGCATAGGAAGCACGCGCTCAGAGCCGTATGGGGTGCGCAAGGTCACCAGGCCAGGGTGACTCGCCGTCACCTGGCCAACGACAGCCGCTTCGCCCCCCAGTGGATGGGCCCTCATGGCCGCAAGCACAGCTGGCGCCGCGTCAGGCGCAACGGCAGCCACCAGCTTGCCCTCGTTAGCAACATAGAGCGGGTCCAGCCCCAGAAACTCGCACGCCGCTGCAACAGCGGGGGCGATGGGTAGCGCGGTCTCGTTGAGCGCCAGCCCTACTCGGTCGCCTGCCCATTCGTTAAGCACCGTTGCCAGGCCGCCGCGAGTGGCGTCGCGCAGGCAACGCACATATGCCCCACCAGCAACCAGCATGGTTTCTACGAGATCGTTGAGTGGCGCACAATCGCTGGCGATCGGCGTGTCAAAAGGCAGCCCTTCGCGAGCCATCATCACCGCCATACCATGGTCCCCAAGCGTACCATTGACAAGGAGCAGATCTCCAGGGCAAAGCCGCTCTGGGCCCAGCGATCGGCCCGCGGGCACGTGGCCCAGACCCGCCGTATTGATATATAGCCCGTCAGCCGCGCCCCGCTCAACAACCTTGGTATCGCCGGCCACTACCGTCACGCCTGCCTGGCGTGCGGTTTCAGCCATCGATCGCACCACTTCCCTTAGCAGGGCCAGCTCGAGCCCCTCTTCGAGCACAAACCCCGTCGTCAGATACCGCGGCACTGCACCTGCCACTGCCAAGTCATTCACTGTGCCGCAGACGGCGAGTTTGCCGATATCGCCCCCCGGAAAGACGGCGGGCTTGACGACGAACGAGTCGGTAGTCAGTGCCAACCTATCGCCAGGCGCTGGGACTATGGCCGCATCTCCCAGCGCGCGCAACTCATCATTATCGAGAGCAGCGACGAAAACCGACTGGATCAGATCGCGAGTAAGCTCGCCACCCTCTCCATGCGCCATGAGAATACGTTCGTCCGATATCACGCGTCTTGCACCTCGGCGTAGCGATAGTATGCAGCACAGCTCCCCTCGGCACTGACCATGCAGGGGCCAACAGGATCGCGCGGCGTGCACCGCCGTCCAAACAGCGGGCAGGCGGTCGGCAAAAGCACGCCGCGTAGTACGTCGCCGCAACGACAGCCCGGCGGCTCTGGCGCTCGATCGACATCCAGAGGGTAGAGGGCGCGCACATCGCGGTGCTGGAGATCTGTAATGAGCGCAAGCCCGCTCTCTTCCAGCGCTCCCAGGCCGCGCCACTCGGCATCGCTTGGGGCAAAGCACCTCTTCAACAGTGTCTGAGCGGCCGCATTGCCATGAGCGTCGACGCCGCGGCCGTAACAGTTCTCAACCCGAGGCCGCTGCTCGACGGCCATCTCGATCAGCGATGCGATGGCCTGCAGCATATCAAGCGGCTCAAAGCCAGATACGGCCACGCCGATGCCATACTCCTCGGGCACGAACTGCCAGGCATCGCTGCCGGTCACGGCGCTCACATGTCCCGGGCCGATGATCCCATCCAGGTTCGTGTCTCCGCCGCACAGTATGGCTCGCATGGCTGGCGGTGTGGTCTTGTGCAGGCTGAGCAGCAGCAGGTTGTCGACCGTCTGGCTTTCGGCCTGCAGCAGCGTGGCTGCCACGCCGGGGGCTGTGGTCTCGAACCCAACACCAAGCAGCACGACTGGACGATCGGGCAGCTGCTGGGCCAGGGCCAGCGCATCCAGCGGCGAATAGACAAGGCGTACATCGGCCCCCTCGCTGCGGGCATGCATCAGAGATCGGCCCGCCGAGCCAGGCACTCGCATCATGTCGCCAAACGTTGCCAATACCAGGTCTGGCACCGCTGCAAGCGCGACA